>JAYUOP010000272.1:0-2395 GCA_043760745.1 Hyphomicrobiales bacterium | reverse complement strand
AGATTCCTTCCACCCCTGCTACAGGGGTGGACAGTTCGCGGAACGCGAACAGAAGGGGGCCGACAAAAACACAGGCCCCTCCTGGCGCTCACGCGCCTTCCCTCCCCTAAAGGGGCGGGATGATAGATGAGATTTTATTTTGGTGCTCGCTTTGCCAAGATCCGTTGCAACGTTCTGCGGTGCATGTTGAGGCGCCTTGCAGTCTCCGAAACATTGCGACTGCACAGCTCAAACACGCGCTGGATATGTTCCCAGCGCACACGGTCAGCCGACATCGGATTATCTGGCAAAGCGTTGCGGTTTTCGGTGTCACCAGTCAGCGCGCCATAGACGGCATCGGCATCAGCGGGTTTGGCCAGATAGTCGATAGCACCCAGTTTCACAGCGGTCACAGCGGTGGCGATATTGCCGTAACCGGTCAACACCACCACTCGGGCTTCGGGGCGTTTGGCGTGGAGGGCTTCGATCACGTCCAAACCATTGCCATCGGTTAAACGCAAATCGACCACGGCATAATTGGGCGCGTCTTTTTTTACTTCGGCAATGCCGTCAGCCACTGTGCCAGCTAGGCGCACGGTGAAACCACGGGTTTCCATGGCACGGCCAAGCCTGGTCAGGAAGGGATTGTCGTCATCTACGAGGAGGAGGTTTTTTTCAATAATGTCTGTCATGATGGTGTTACGTTGTGCGGCGGCTGCCAGTTCACGTCAAGCGTTTTTGCCAACATCAACAACGCTGCGGGGCCAGGTGATTTGGATCATAGCGCCTTTGGCTGGATATTTGCGGTTGGCCAGCGCCACAACAGCGCCTGAACGTTCGAGCAGCGTTTTGGCAATAAACAAACCTAAACCCATGCCCTCGTGCTGACCCTCTTCTCTGGTTGCAGCCTCGCCATAGCCGGGCCTCGTGGTGACGAAGGGATCCCCTAATCGGTCAAATATGCCTTGATCAAATCCTGGGCCATCATCTGCGACGGTGAGTATAATTTGACTCAGACTCCAACGCGCTTTGACCTCAACGGCACTCACCGCAAAATCAAAAGCATTCTCTAAAAGATTGCTCAAACCATAGGTAATTGCAGGGTTACGACGAAATACAGGCTCTGGCGTTGATGATTTTGCATCGGGTGCAGCATCGATTAAAATCTTAACTTCTGATCCGCGCAACGGTGCAACCATATCTTCGATCATGGCTTGCAAGGTCACCTGCTGGTAAACGTCGTCTGATAATTGTTCCGGCACAGCGAGGCGGCCCAAAATATCGCGGCATCTTGCGGCTTGCGAAATCAATAAATCAATATCCTCCGTATGCGGAGAATTTTTGGGGAATTCGCGTTTCAGTTCCTTGGCCACCAGAGCAATGGTGGCCAGCGGCGTTCCTAGTTCATGCGCAGCGGCGGCGGCCAAACCATCTAGAGCTGATAATCTTTGCTCGCGCGCCAAAACAATTTCGGTGGCTGACAAAGCAGAAGACATGAGCCTTGCTTCCTCTGCAATGCGCCTTGCATAAATTGCAGAGAAGACTGTGCCGCAAACCAGCGCTGCCCACATGCCGCCCACATAGGTCGGAGGCAGGCTTAGCGCATTGGCATCAGACCATGGCAGCGGTTTATGAAAAAAAGCGAGAACCGTAGAACAGACAAATGCCAGGCTTGCCAAACTGAGAGTCCAATTCAATGGCAATGACGTTGCTGAAATTGTGACGGGAACTAAGAACAAAAACGCAAAGGGGTTTTCAAGCCCGCCGGTGAGATAAAGTAGAATGGCCAATTGAATGATATCATAACCCAGCAGCAAACCAGCAGGCCTTGCTGCCAGGCGTTGGCCGCTGCGCCAGCGCAAGGTTAGAAATACATTGAGCCAAGCACTCAGTGCAATCATCGCTAAACATGAGCCGATTGGCAGCTTAAAACCTAAAATATATTGAACACCCAATACGGCGGCAGATTGCCCGATGACAGCAAGCCAGCGCAGCCGCACCAGCGTGCGCAAACGCAAAAGGCCATGGTGGTCAATTGGATTGAAAAGTGAGAAGCTCTGGGTCATCATGTAACTTCCATATAGATGGAAATGATCTATGCTCCAATGCTGATGTTAGATTCAAATTTACTTCCCTCCCGCCCCAAACTGATTACCGCCGCAATTATAATTATTGCGGCTTTCGCAATTGCAGCTTTGGCGCTGACGCAATGGCCAAGCAAGGGCCCAATTGGTTCAGGCACCGCATTGATCGGTGGGCCATTTACCATGGTCAATCAAAAGGGAGAAACGGTGACGGAGAAGAATTTCGAGGGAAAATATACAATCTATTTCTTTGGTTTCACATTCTGTCCAGACGTGTGCCCTACAGAACTTCAAGTTTTAACTGCCGCACTTAAAGAGCTGGGGCCGGATGC
>JAYUOP010000271.1:0-2404 GCA_043760745.1 Hyphomicrobiales bacterium | reverse complement strand
GCCGCATTGTGGTTCGCCTTAAAGGTGGCGATCCTTATGTGTTTGGCCGCGGTGGCGAAGAGCAAGCAGCCCTCGAACAAGCTGGCATTGCAGTTGATATCGTTCCCGGAATCACTGCCGCTTTGGGGTGTGCCGCATCCGCGCGACTGCCATTAACACAACGTGGGCAAAACCAAGCTTTTACGATTATCACGGCTGCCTCGCGCACCGGCCAAGCTGAACAAGATTGGTCCGCCTTGGCGAAGACTGGATCGGCATTTGCAATCTATATGGGGTTGAATGCGGCAGGAGATATTGCATCCAACTTGCTTCACGCTGGCATGTCGCCAGAGACACCAGTGACCATTATTGAAAATGGAACCTTGCCTAACGAACGGGTTTTGACGACCACAATCGGCAGTCTTTGGGAAACCATACAGCTTAATGGCGTTACCAGCCCTGCCCTGATTTATGTTGGTTTACGCCCAGCAAAATCCCATTTTGATAGCATCAATTTTCCAATCCGCGAGGACATTCGCGAAGCCATTATGAAAGCAGCATCATGAGCATTATTGAAAAGGGACAAGTTATGTCCGCGAACCGCTTACGCGATGGCGAAGTGGTTTATCTCACGCGCTCCAGCGTTTGGAGCGAAAAAATTGATGACGCGGTTTTGGCACTTGAGCCATTGGCTACGGCGGCTTTGGAAGCGCGCGCCGTTGAGAGCGTAAAAGCAACGCTCATCACAGGGCAATATCTTGTTGATGCGGAGCGCGTCGATGGCGGCATTCGCGCTACCCATATTAAGGAACGCATTCGTAACTTGGGACCAACAGTTCGCAAGGATCTTGGCAAGCAATCGACAGGCACCGCTGGCGCTTTCGCCGCGTTGGAAGGGTAATCACATGTATCGTTATGATGAATTTGACCATCAGTTTGTAGCCGAGCGCACCGCGCAATTTCGTGATCAAGCGAACCGTCGTTTAAGCGGTGAATTGACTGAAGAAGAGTTTCGGCCGTTACGCTTGATGAACGGCCTTTATTTGCAGCTCCATGCTTACATGCTGCGTGTTGCCATTCCTTATGGCACATTGTCTTCAAAACAAATGAACCAGCTCGCTTTCATCGCCGACAAATGGGATCGTGGTTATGGTCACTTCACCACCCGGCAAAACATTCAATATAATTGGATCAAGCTGGAAGACACCGCTGATATTTTGCAGGCCTTAGCCGATGTTGAAATGCACGCCATTCAAACTTCTGGAAACTGCATTCGCAATGTGACAACGGATCATTGGGCAGGTGCGGCCGCCGATGAAATTTCAGATCCGCGCCCCGTTGGCGAATTGCTTCGCCAATGGTCGTCATTACACCCTGAATTTTCCTATCTGCCACGCAAATTTAAGATTGCTGTAACTGGCGCTCCAAATGATCGCGCAGCTGTTAAAGTGCATGATATTGGATTGCGCTTACATAAAAATAAAGCTGGCGAAATTGGCTGGGAAGTTATGGTTGGTGGTGGCCAGGGCCGCACACCGATGATCGCCGTTACTGTGCGCGATTTTCTTCCCGAAAAAGAGCTCGTGGCTTACATCGAAGCCATCATGAGGGTCTATAATCTTTATGGTCGCCGCGACAACAAGTATAAAGCGCGCATCAAGATTCTTGTGCATGAAATTGGCGCTGAAAAATTCCGCGCCGAAGTTGAAAGTGAATACATTAAACGTCCACATCAAACGACGGAAGTTGAAGAGCGGGAACTGGCGCGGATTGCGAAGTATTTTGCGCCGCCTGAATTCGAAACTTTGCCAGCGATATCAAATGTCTTTGAAATGGCCAAACTCGGTAATCCCGAATTTGCTCGCTGGACCCGGAACAATTTGGCCGCTCATCAGATGGTCGGCTATACTATTGTCAATATTTCCTTGAAGCCTGAAGGCGGTATTCCGGGTGACGCAACGTCAGAGCAAATGCGGGTCATGGCCGATCTTGCCAAGACCTACGCTCACGATGAATTGCGCGTCAGCCATCCGCAAAATATCATTCTGGCGCATGTGAAAAAAGATGATGTGTTCGCCATTTGGGAAACTTTAAAAGACCATGGTCTTGCAACCGCAAATTATGGTCTCGCTGGCGATATCATCGCGTGCCCTGGCCTTGATTATTGCTCGTTGGCAACTGCGCGTTCTATTCCAATCGCGCAAGCCTTGTCGCGGAAGTTTGCGGACCTCGATAAACAAGAAGAAATTGGTCCGATTAAGATCAACATTTCTGGTTGTATCAATGCCTGCGGTCACCATCATGTGGGCCACATCGGCATTCTTGGCCTCGATAAAAAAGGCGAAGAATTTTATCAAATTACGCTCGGTGGCTCATCGTCTGAAGCTGCTTCCGTAGGCTCCATTTTAGGACCAGGGTTCGCTGA
>JAYUOP010000270.1:0-15894 GCA_043760745.1 Hyphomicrobiales bacterium | reverse complement strand
TGCAGAGTCCAATGTCAGCAAAGATAGAATTCATCAATTGACCCATCACGCCACCCAACGGAATGGCGCTACAGTTGGTAACGCTCTCTCGCTACCATCGATTTTCAACTTATTCTTTGATGGGATACCATGGCGACAAGTTGGTTAAAAACACTTGGCTATCGCTCGCTATTGTTGCGCGCTGTTCTTCGTTCATGCGATTTAAATTTCGGTATGGCATGGCAAGGCGGATGTTTTTGCCGAGAGTACTTTCATTTTCTGAAAGAAAATTCCAATAAAGATAATTGAACGGGCAAGCATTTGGCCCGGTTTTTTGTTTCACATCGTAGTGACAAGTTTTGCAATAGTTAGACATCCGATTGATATATGCGCCGGACGCGGCGTAAGGCTTCGACGCCAGCAATCCGCCATCAGCAAAAAGGATCATGCCATGCGTGTTGGGTAGTTCCACCCAATCATAAGCGTCGATGTAAACGGCGAGATACCATTCCTCAACTTCTGCCGGAAGGAAGCCTCCCAGAAGCGCAAAATTCCCAGTGATCATTAAGCGTTGAATATGGTGAGCGTAAGCGTTTCGTTTTGTGTCGCCGATGGCTTGCGAAAGACAATTTAATTTGGTTTCACCGGTCCAATAAAATGCAGGCAACGGGCGGGTGGCATTTAAAGCGTTTGATTTTTCGTAATTCGGCATAAAATGCCAATATAGCCCGCGAACATATTCGCGCCAGCCAATGATCTGGCGCACGAAGCCTTCAACCGCGTTGAGCGGTGCTGTGCCCTTATTGTAAGCATTAATCGCCGCTTGGCACACCTCGCGCGGATCTAACAAGCCAGCGTTTATGTATGGGGAAAGCAATGAATGAAAAAGATAAGGCTCATCGGTTTTCATTGCATCTTGGAAGTCTCCAAACTTTGGTAGTGAATGCGTGATAAAATGCGTTAGCGCTAATTGAGCATCACTTGCCGTTACCGCCCAGCCGAAGTTTGATAGATCGCCAAAGTTTTCACTGTACCGTTCGTTGACGAGCTTCATTAATTCCGCGGTCAATGGGTTGGGCGAAAAACGTAGCGCTTTTGGTGGTTGAATATTTGCTGGCAGCGGGTTTCTGTTTTCAGCATCGAAATTCCACGCGCCGCCTTCGGGTTTGCCACCTGCCACCAGATAGCCAGTATGCAGCCGCATATCGCGATAGAAAAATTCCATGCGCAAAGTCTTGCGGTCTGATGCCCACTTCTGAAACTGTGATCGCGTGCAGATAAACCGATTGTCTTCGCGCATTACGAGTGGGCAAGGTAGGGTAGTCGCCAACTCCTCAATTGCATTGCGAATGCGCCAATCGCCGGGCCCCACCATGACCACGCGTTCAGGCGCGTGGCGCTGCACGGCTCTCGCAATCTCACCTGCTACGGTTCCGGTGTTTTGCGGGTCGTCTAGTTTCACGTAATCGATGCGCATGCCTTTTTCGCGTAAGGTTTCGGCAAAATGGCGCATCGCCGAGAGCAAAAACACAATTTTTTGTTTGTGATGCGGAACATTGCGAAACTCGGCATCAATTTCACAAAACACAACGATGTCGTGCTTAAAATCGAAGCTTTGTAAACTGGCAATGTTTTCGGAGAGTTGATCGCTGAGAATAAATCTGATTTTGGTCATGTGAAACTTACGCTTCAACGGGGGCGTTGGTTTAGTGTCGAATTAAAAAGGCGTGCTGACGTGACAATTGATCCACCAAGTGGCAATGTTATTCAGATCAAAGTCTGGAAGAAAATCAATTGGCAAAGCGCATAATCGTCATTGGAGCGGGGATCATTGGAGCCTCGATAGCATTTCATTTGGCAAAGGTCGGAACCGATGTTCTAGTGCTTGATGCGGGCTGCGAAACAGGCGGGGTTGCGACGCCAAATTCTTGGGCCTGGATAAATGCGAGTTGGGGTAATCCAGAACCATACTTTCGTTTGCGGCAAAGATCGATTGCGGCATGGCGCGAAATTCAGGATGTGGTGCCGGGTATGGGCGTGAATTGGTGCGGCTCGATTAGCTGGGATTTGCCCGACGCAGAGTTGCGCGAGTATGTGAAATCACATCAATCATGGGGCTATAGGCTTGATTTCGTTGATGCCGAACGCATTCGGAAAATGGAACCTCATTTGACGCGTGTTCCTGATTTTGCGGTTTATGCGCCGGGGGAAGGTATGGTGGAGCCGGTTGCAGCCGCGCGGTGTTTAATGACTGCGGCAATTGCCTTGGGTGCGCAAATCATTTCCGACTACCGCGTCTTGGAACTCATAACGCAAGGTAATCGCATCACGGGTGTGAGAACTTCACGGGGTGAGTTTTTGGCTGATGAAGTTGTTATTGCCGCAGGTGTTGCAACGCCTGAGATATTGCAAACGATTGGGATCAGGCTTGATGTCACTGCGCCCGCTGGATTATTGGCGCATTCTAAACCCATAGCCAAACTGCTAAATGGAATGGTTCTCACGCCACGTTTACATGTTCGGCAAACGGCCGAAGGGCGGCTCGTGGCGGGATCTGATTTTGGTGGCGCGCAACCGGGCGATGATCCGCAAGCAACCGCCGAGGCGCTGTTCCAAGCTGTGCAAGAATTGGTGAAGGGCACCGAAAGGTTGGAAATGGTTTTTTATACATTGGGTTATAGGCCAACCCCACGGGATGGTTTTCCCGCCATTGGGCGGGTTGGTGATCGTTCCGGGCTATATGTTGCCGTGATGCATTCCGGGGTGACTTTAGCGCCAATTGTTGGAGAATTTGCAGCAGATGAAATTCTGAAGGATCAACGCGATAATCTTTTGGCTCCTTATGGGCCGGATCGATTATTGTTGGCATGATGATGCTGCCGATTTCACAAATGCCAACAGATGATTTGCGCGATCTCAAATTTATATTGACCGATATTGATGATACAATAACGCTGCATGGTCGCTTGCCTGCGGTGGCTTATCAGGCACTTCAAGATTTGCATAATGCGGGGTTGAAGGTCATTCCTATTACGGGTCGATCAGCGGGATGGTGTGATCACATCGCGCGCATGTGGCCGGTGGATGCAGTTGTTGGGGAGAATGGCGGTTTCATTTTTCGCTATGATCACGCGCCTAAAAAAATGCATCGGATTTATGCTCAGTCTGTAAGCGAGCGGAAGGAAAATCGCTTGCGATTAAACGCTTTGGCTGAGTTGATCCTAGCGCGTTTTCCAGGGACGGCATTGGCATCGGATCAAGCTTATCGTGACATTGATGTGGCGATTGATTTTTGTGAAGATGTGCCGCCATTACCGCTGCATGTAGCGCAAGAAATTGCGGATGTCTTTATCGCTGCAGGGGCGAATGCTAAGGTGAGCTCTATTCATGTGAATGCTTGGTTTGGGCAACATGACAAGCTCACAACGAGCTTGCGATTGTTGCAGGAAGTATATGATGTAAATATAGAAAATGAGCTTAAGACAATTGCTTATTGCGGCGATTCACCGAATGATGCACCGATGTTTGCAAGGATTCCGGAGAGCATAGGCGTTGCAAACTTACGCCCATTGGCACACTTGATGAGCCACCTGCCACGTTACATAACCGAAGGGGACGGCGGTATTGGATTTGCCGAATTTGCGCGTGCGGTTTTGGCGGCGCGGAGATGATTTTTAAAATTCTTATTGGATTGTTTATTGGTGCTGTGGGCGGCTTTGTGTTTTCGCTTTTGCATGTGCCAGCACCTTGGATTGCAGGCTCTATGTTGGCGGCGATTTTGGCGGTTTCATTGCGGGTAGATATTCAGCTGACGGAGCTTTTGAAGTCAGTGGCTTTTCTCCTGCTCGGTATTCAGACTGGCATGACAGTGACCAGCGAAACTGTGGCGCGGGCGGCGCAATGGCCACTCAGTATTTTGATGTTAGCGATAACTGTCGCTGTTATTGTGGGCGTCAGTTTTCAGTATTTTGTTCGGGTGCGAAAATGGGACTCAGCAACCGCACTTTTTGCCTCGTTGCCGGGAGCACTTTCGCTGGTTATTTTATTGGCATCGGAAACCAAAGCGGACATGCGGCGTGTTGTGATTGCGCAATGTATCAGATTGTTTTTTCTTATCATTGCGATGCCAAGTATTATCTTGCTTGTTTCGCCAGCGTTGACACCAGCGGAAATCGCAGTTGTGGCGAAGGGATTTGATTTGGTTCTGGTTCTAGGCGTGGCAGCACTGCTGGGGATTTTTTTACATGTGATCCGGATTCCGGCGGGCTTGGTTTTGGGTGCAACAATTGGCAGTGCGGGGCTTGGTCTGGCGGGCATCGTGCATGGAGCTGCACCCGATATTATTCTCATCCCGGCAAATGTGATTTTGGGTGTGATGATTGCATTGCGCTTCAAAGGCATGTCCCTCGCAGAACTGCGCTCGAATTTGTTTGATGGCATGACAGGCTTGTTGATTGCGGTAATTATCGCAGCAATTGGGGCCGGGCTTACGACACTCATGACTGATTTGCCGATTGCCTTGACCATGTTGGCATTTGCGCCGGGTGGTTTGGAAGCCATGACAATTATGTCATTTGCACTTAATCTTGATCCGGCTTACGTGGCAGCGCATCAAGTGGCGCGCTATATTGGCTTGGTGTTGGTGATGCCGGGCGTGGCCGCGCTGGTCTTGCGCTCGGCACGATTGCCGCTGCACTTAGAGGATTGAGATGGACGATTTACAAAGCCTGCAGCATTTCAAAGGTGCTATTATTTTGATTACCTTTGCACTCTTGTTTTTTTTAGAGCGGCGCTATCCGATGGTCAAAGTCGGCCATGGTTTAATGCGGCTTGGTCGTAATTTTTCACTGATTGGCATTAATTCTATTTTGTCGCCATTCGTTGTTATTCCTCTCACGGTTTTTGCGGCGGGTTGGGCGCTGGACTGGCGGCCCGCTTTTTGGTCGGGCTGGTTGGCTTTTGTTATTGATTTTTTAGTTTTGGATTGCTGGCTTTATTGGTGGCATCGACTAAACCATCGCTTACCCTTTCTCTGGCGTTTTCATGAAGTGCATCACCTGGACGAAACCTTGGATGCGACAACGGCTTTACGCTTTCATTTTGGCGAAGTACTTTTGTCAGCGGTGGCGCGGGCCATGTTTATCTTTGTGGCAGGCGTTCCGCTTTACACCGTTATTGCATTTGAAGTGATGATTGCGGTGGCATCTTTATTCCATCATTCAAACGTGAAATTGCCGCCGGCGTTTGAGAAAGGTTTGGCGAAAATCATTGTGACGCCGTCTTTGCACTGGGTGCATCATCATGCGTTGCGTTCTGACACCGATTCCAATTATGCAACTGTGCTTTCCATATGGGACGTGGCCTTTGCCAGCCGGAGTAAAACGCAACGCACCTTGAAAATGCCAATTGGGGTTGAGGGGCGCAGGGAAAAAGGCATATATGATCTCATTATGCGGCCGTTTCGCTGAAAACAAGGATGAGAGAATGTCGACTGTAGCACCCCGACCATTGCGGGAAATTTTAGTTCAACTTTTGGCAACGGTAATGATCCCGGTTTCAGTCGCGGGAACAGGTCTCTATTACACGAGTTGGCAGCAGAATTTGAATGATCTTAAAACGATGATTGATCTGGTCAGCGACCAAAACCCGGAGCGCCGGAAATATGGCGTTGCGATGTTTGAATATCTTTTGAAAAATGACAAAGTGCCAGTGGAATTTGTAGCGGCGCAGTTGGCTTATGCAAACTCGTCGGCTGATAAAGAATTGTTGCCACTGATGGAGCAAGCTTTGCTGAAAGCATCAATCACTAATGCGAAAGTGGCGGTTAGTTTCCGCGAAGCTTTGGAGCGCTTGCCGAGCCGAATTTTTGTACATGCTGGCGAAGAAAAACAACGGATTTGCATCCGAAATTTACTCGCTAAGGTCAATGATTCAAGCCGCAGCAATATGGTCATTCCGGGTTATGCGCGGGCGACTTGGTCTGGCATGGGGCATGAGCTGCGCGTGTTTCGACAAACGGATTTGGCGCGTGGGGTTGAGCTCACCAAGATTTTTGTCGATGTGGGGCTAAACCTTACGATCAAAGATTTGTCAGCCAAGGAAGCCACTAACAATAAAGCCCGGCCAAATACTTTTGAACTGTGGTTTGGTAAAGCGCCGTTACCAGCGTCTTGTGGCGTTTAAATCCGCACTTGATACTGGCCCCTATTCTGCATGATAATTCATAGGCGTGCTAAATTTGGGCGATATGTTCCATTTTGGCACTGTCTGTTAATGGGGTTTTAAGACTTGGCCAGTGATCGAGATTTGACCAGTGCATTAAGGGCGGCGCGCGTGGCCGAAGCTGTTCATTTTGAAGCTGTGCTTGGGATTTGGGATGCCAAGTCATTGCGACTTCATGCTTTGCGCGAAGACCTGAAGCCGTTGCTGGATAAGCATGTTGGCGCCAGCGAGCTGTTTGATTTGGCATTGGTTCCTGGCGAAGCGCCTCGGCTTTGGATTGATCTGATATCTTTTGTAGAGATGGAGCCGGATTATCGAACCTATCGGTTTTACATCGATGGTGAAAAAGAACGTACAGCCCAGTTTGAGACTGCCGATCGCGCAAAGATGGTCACTCATCTCACCAACTATTTTGCGCATAAATTGGTTTTAGATGAAAAAACAAGAAGTAAAGTTGCCGCAGAAATAGAATCGCAATCTCAGGCTGTTGAAGTCTCAATACCAGCAAATGTGCCCGCCACAGCTCAATTTTCACTTGCTGCTGTTGTTTACGCTTGGATCAGTGGATTTGTGCTTGGTAGTTTAATTCTCGCCATTGCTGCTATCCTTATGAAAAAGCTGGTTATTTAAGCCGCGTTCATTCGTTACAATTTGAAACACCAATTGATTTCACTCAAGGTTAACTGCCTTGGTAGAGACTTAGTGACGAAAGATCCGGGGGGATTCGCTTTTCCTTTGATTTATGGTTCTTTGGCTGAAAGTGGAGTGGTTGATGTTGGTTCGATTGGCGCGTGATGGGGAAAATGTAATCGGGCAAGGTTTGCTCCGTACTCCACGCCAAAACCATAAACTGGCGCAACGTCTAGGTGGTTTTGATACAATTGCTGCTGGGTTGGACTACGCCGCTAAAGGCGATACTGGATTTAATTTTTATTCAAGCAAAGGTGCCCTGCGATCAGTCCTGACTTATGCTGAGCTGCGCACGAAAGCTTTGGTTACGGCTCGGAAGCTGATGGCCGCTGGTTTGCAGCGTGGCGACCGCGTTGCCATTGTTGCGGAAACCGGGCCAGAGTTTATGGCCGTGTTTTTTGGTTGCCAATATGCAGGCTTGGTTCCTTGTCCGATGCCATATTCCATGTATATGGGTGGCAGAGATGCATATGTTGAGCGCATAGCTGGGCTGTTGCGGGCAGGCCGGGCCAACGCCGTTATCACAACGGATGATTTGCAAAGCCATATTTCAAGCGCCGCCGAAGCTGCTGGCGTTACCAAAGTTTATTCCCATGCGGAATTGCAGAGCATGCCAGAGAGCTTGGCAAAGCTTGTAGGGTTTGGCGCAGATGATGTCGCTTATATTCAATATTCATCAGGCTCAACGTCCGATCCAAAAGGCGTTCTGATTAGCCAACGCGCAATTATGGCGAATACGACTGGTATTCTGCAGCATGGATTGAAAATTACGCCGCAAGATCGGGCGTTTTCTTGGTTGCCGCTGTATCATGATATGGGGTTGGTTGGTTTCTGTTTAGCGCCAACAATGGGGCAGGTGACAGTCGATTATTTGTCAACCACAGCCTTTGCACGCCGCCCGGCATTATGGCTTCGATTGATGTCTGAAAATCGTTGCACAATTTCTTATGCCCCGACTTTTGGTTATGATCTTGCAGCACGGCGGATCAATGGCGAAGCCGTAACGCTTGATCTGTCGCAATGGCGGGTTGCTGGTATTGGTGGCGATATGGTGCGGGCAGATGTTCTGCAGCGCTTTGGTGAAACCTTGAAAGTCGCTGGTTTTAAAGATCGTGCATTTTTGCCAAGCTATGGAATGGCGGAAGCAACGCTGGCCATTTCATTTAGCAGTGACATCGAGCCAATTCGCATTGATACCATCGACCGGGTTGCATTTAAGCTCTTGGGCAAAGCAGTTGCCGTAGATCGATCCCATGATGCGAGTGCCAAACGGAGTTTTGTCGTCTGTGGCCGCGCATTGCCGGGTCATGAGATCGTTGTTCGTGATGACTTGGGAATTGCTTTGGCAGATCGTTTGATTGGACGGATTTTTGTCAAAGGGCCAAGTCTCATGACGGGCTATTATCACGTCGAGAGCGATTGCATTGGAGAAGATGGCTTTCTTGATACTGGCGACATGGGTTATTTGCTGGATAGCGAAATTGTTGTGACGGGTCGCGCCAAGGATTTGATTTTGCACAATGGTCGCAATATTTGGCCACAGGACATTGAATGGGTTGCAGAGCAAGTTGAGCCATTGCGATCAGGTGATGTAGCCGCATTTGCCGTTGAGGGTGATGATGGTGACGATGAGGTCGTGGTCCTCGTGCAGTGTCGCGCTAATGATCACGATAGCATGGAGCAGTTGCGCCGCGATGTGAGTGCTGTTGTTCATAAAAGTGTTGGTGTAGATTGCGCCATCATTTTGGTCCCGCCCAAAAGCTTGCCCTTTACGTCTTCTGGTAAATTGTCGCGGGCGGGTGCTAAGCAACGTTTTCAGAGTGGCGAAATTGTAGCAGTTGTCAGTGCCGCGGCGTTTTTAGCGGCTGCACAATAAACTGCTGGCTTCACTTGTGACGAAATCCTCATTTCCCAGAATTGCCGTCACGGGCGGCACAGGTTTTGTTGGTCGACATTTGTTGACGGCTTTACTTGATCAAGGATATCAGGTTTCTGCATTGGTGCGTGATGCTGCAAAAGCGGGATTGGATCCTGGCGTTCGCACTGTCGTTGGCGATCTCAAATCATCATCTTCGTTAGCAGCGTTGATGTATGATGCAGATGTGCTGATCCATGTGGCTGGAGCTATTATGGCTTTGGATCGTAAAGCGTTTTTTGAAACCAATGCTGAGGGCTGTAAGCGCGTAGCTGAGGCGGCTTCTTTTGCAGGTGTAAAGCGGATTATACTGGTGTCATCTTTGGCCGCCAGAGCTCCGCAGGTTTCCGATTATGCAGCGAGTAAACGCGCCGGCGAGGACGCAATGACGGCAGAGTTTCGAGATGGCCGCTTGGTTATTTTGCGGCCAGCGGCAATCTATGGCCCTGGAGATGTGGCAACAATACCATTGTTCAAAGCGCTTACCCAAAGCATTGCGATTTTGCCGGGTCGGGCGGGCAACCGTTTTTCGCTTCTGCACGTAACAGATTTTGTAAATGTCGTTGTGGATGCGATTGGCAATGGTCGAACCGGTATACATGAAATCGATGACGGCAAGACAGGTGGTTATGATTGGCAAGAGCTGATGGCAATTTCACAAAATATTCAAGGCAATCCTCAGCGGGTGATGATGTTGCCGAAATTCTTGCCGATGGCGGTTGGTGCGATTTCAGAGCTGATTGCAAAGTTACGCGGGCGCCCTTCCATCGTTACGCGCGGCAAGATTTCTGAGATTTATTTTGGTGATTGGGTTGTACAAGGTCCGGCATGGCTTCGCGAGAACCCGATTGATGTGCAGTCAGGTTTTGCTGAAACATTTTCATGGTATATGGAGCGCGGCGCATTGCCAAAGCGCGCAATCAAGAACGGCCTTTCAAAGGATAAAACACCATGATTTTCAACGAGATCGTTGAACAGGTTTGCGCGCTCTTAGCGCCCTATAATAAAACTGCGGTGGTTCTGTCGGCTGAGACAGACATTCCTGCTGAGCTCAATATTGATAGCGTTGATATTATGGATTTTGTTATGGAAGTTGAAGATCGGTTTGATGTGGAAATTCCGCTGAATGTGGTGTCCGAAATTCGCACCATTGGCGATATGGCGCGTGTGGTTGAAGGTAAAATAAAGCATGGTTGATCTTCTCGAAAAGCATCGTGGCATCGCCGAACGGTTTGAACGCATGATGGCTTTGGGTGTGAATGCAGTTGGTCTCACCAATGATGAAATCCTATCGCCAACTCGCGCCATGATCCAAGGCCGCGAAACAATTTTGGCTGGTACCAATAACTACATGGGCATAACCTTTGATGCGGATTGCGTGGCAGCCGGGCAAAAAGCGATGGCGGATTTTGGCACTGGCACAACAGGATCGCGGATTGCCAATGGTTCATATATTTTGCACCAGCAACTTGAACAAGAACTGGCAACCTTCTTAAACCGTAAACACTGCATAATTTTTACAACCGGATACCAAGCCAATCTTGGAATGTTGGCGGGCCTTGCTGGCCCAAATGACACGATTTATCTTGATGCGGATTCACACTCTTCGATTTACGATGGTTGCACTTTGTCTGGTGCAAAACTGGTGCGGTTTAAGCACAATGACGCAACCGATCTTGATAAACGCATTGCACGCTCGCCCGATGATGGCGGCGGCAAACTGGTTGTGGTGGAAGGCATTTATTCAATGCTTGGTGACCGCGCACCATTGGCTGATTTTGTCGAAGTTAAAAAGAAACATGGTGTTCAATTACTCTCTGATGAAGCGCATTCTTTTGGTGTGCTTGGCCCGCATGGACGGGGGCTTGCTGATGAGGCAGGACTAGAAGACGAAGTTGATTTTGTCGTTGGCACGTTCTCCAAAAGTATTGGTGCAATCGGTGGATTTGGTGCGGGCAACCACGCGCTTTTTGAAACCTTACGATTTGCGATGCGACCCTATATGTTTACAGCATCATCATCGCCTGCTTCGGTTGCGACTTCGCTTGCGGCGTTACGCAAACTAGCTGCAGAGCCACAGCGGCGCGATCAATTATGGGCAAACGCGGAGCGATTGTTTAATGGCTTTAAGTCTCTTGGTCTCACTCTTGGGAGCGATGTGTTAAGCCCAATCATTGCGGTAAAAATTAAAGATGAGCCAACTGCCATCGGCATGTGGAATGCGCTGCTGCAGGCCGGAATTTATGTGAATATTGCTCTGCCGCCCGGAACGCCTAATAAACTTTGTTTGTTGCGCTGTTCGGTTTCGGCGGCACATAGTTCGGCAGAAATCGACAAGATCATCGCAACTTTTGCCGACGTTGTAGCGGCGCGCTAAACTTTTTCTGTGCGCAGGCCCATGTTGATGGCAAGTGCGCTAAAAGCCAAAGCGGGCGTCCATGCCGCAAGCCATGGTGGAACGAAACCAAGTTCACCCAGTGTCACAGACACACCATCGAGCACAAAGAACAAGAAACCAAGGCTTACGCCAATAGCGAATAGAATGCCGATGCCGCCGCCGCGCCGATATTTGGTGGCGAGCGGAACGCAAAGTGCAATCATCACCAATGGAATAATGAGCAGGGTGAAGCGTTTGTGCCACCAGGTTTGGTAAACCCAAACTGGGCGAATGCCAAAACCATCATTGTTGATGTAATAAGAAAGTGCTGTTGACGTCATTTCTTCAGGATCGCCGGACCGCGCACCAAAGGCGGCTGGTTTGAGCTCGCCGGGGTAAATCATAATTTCAAAGCGCTCTGGTCGTGTTTCGCCATTAGCATAATCAATGACGTCAAGAAGGGCCCATTTCCCATCTTTTAGTTGAGCAGATTTTGCGTTGATTTGATTGGTCAATAAACCATCATTGTTGCGGCGAAATATTGTAACACCATTTAAAACTCTGCCATCGAGTGAAACCGAATTTGCGCGTAAGATATCGTTGCCCGCTCGCATCCATATCGGATCATTTGAATTGAGCTGGCGCTTTTTGGCTTGATAGTCGCCAATGCCCCATTCTTTTAGAACAGTAGCTGAAGCCGGCAAAGCGCGATCACTCAGTGTGAAATGAAGCAAGCTGGCAATCACGGCGACTGGCAATAACATGAAAACCAATCGCAATGGCGAGACGCCAATCGACCAAATCGCCGTTAATTCGTTGCGGTAACTCAATTCGCTGATTGTAATGAGCATGGCTAATAGCAAACTTAACGGCAAGAATGTGGTCAAAAAGCTTGATGCACGCACGAACATGTATTTCCCAACGGCGACATAGGAAATTGGGTCGAGCGCTAAAATTTCTTTGGTGTATGCGACGATTTCTAACGTGAGCACAAAGAACGTTATGCCAAATAAAACGCCTAAAAAGCGAATGAGTATCATGCGGGAGAGCATCCGAATGAGCAAATTCACAATGGGTTCTTTCTGGGTTTTGACATGACTTAGACTTAACGAAGATTATGATTGGATCAAGGCATTAGTTATTGTGAACGGAAATTGTGTCGTCATAAAACTGCCGCTCATTAGCATGCCAAACGCGCGTGGTCACCTTGGTTGACCATTGGTTCTTCGCCCGCATGATTTCATATCGGTTCCAACTTGCCGGAGCATGATGGCCTATTCCGGTCGAAGATCCAGAAGCGACACCCACAATCAATGTTCTACCATTTCGACCTTCTAATGTTTGCATCATTGGACGATGGTTGTGGCCATGCATGATAAGTTCTGCGCCGCAATCAGCGATAATCTCTTGCAATGACGCGGCATCAATAAGGGCTTTGTGGGTGGGCGCAAGATTGGGCAATGGTGGATGGTGGATCATTACTGCGCGGTAAAATCCACGCTCTCGCAATAGCGTCAACACATTGCGTAAAGCTTCAAACTGCGCATGTCCTCCTTCACCACAAGCGCTAAACAGCGATTGGGGCACGGCGGACGACAGGCCAATAATCGCAACGTTTCTCCTCAGCCTGACATAAGGAAAAGGTGTGGCGAGTTGAGGCGTTACGACGGCCCCGTTCACTTGCATATCACTCGTCATAAAAGGGGCTAAATGCCCTAGTCCATCCACCCAATCTATAGGAACATATGCGTCGTGATTTCCTGGCACGAAAGATATCCAATCATTGCGGCCGGCTTCCCGCAGCCATTTTGCACCGATTGCAAACTCATCTCGCGATGCAATGTTCACCAGGTCCCCAGTGAAGGCGACATGGTCAGGCTTTAGATTTTGAACATCATTGATCAGCAGGGCCGCAATTTTAGTATCGTGGATTTTGCGGCGGCTGGTATGCCAATTCACAGCGCCAATCAAGCGCTTGAGTGCGAAGTATTGCAACGCTGCGCCGCGGGGCAGAGGTCCAAGATGAAGGTCAGAAAAATGAGCCAAAACGAAAGACACTGGAAGCCTTCTTCGGGTTAGAGTGAGCGTTCGTATACGCTATAAATTTTGTGCCGCTTAGCGCCGAGTGACTCGATGATATGGATCATGCCCTTGTTATCATCCAAAATCCAAGAAAGTTCACTTTCAACAGTGCCGCGCGAAACATGATACGTGCGGATCTTTTCGATGACACTGAGTGCCAAGCCAAAGCCATTTATGCTGTCGTGAAACTCTTTTCGCACACCGAGTAATGGCATGCGCACTGCCCTTGGTGGTTTTGAGAACAAGTTCCATAGAATTCTGATCCAACCGAAGGGCAATAGTTTGCCATTCAATCCAACAATCCAATCATTGATGTTTGGAAGTGTCACAGCAAATGCGGCGGGCTTACCTTTGAAACTCGCTATACTGACGTAATCGTTTTTGACGAGCATCTTTAAATTGTTGCCAAGGGCAATCAATTCTCTTTCGGTAAATGGAACGTAACCCCAGTTATCTGACCAAGCATCGTTAAAAATATCCATGATGATTGCAACGTCGCGGGCGATATTTTTCTTATCAAGTGCGCGCACTGTTAAATCGCCAGAAGCCACTGCACGGCTATGTAAACGCTCAAGTGCGCGCGGCAATTTTCCTTGCAGTGGATAAATAAATGCAATCATGCTTTTTATTTTTGCGAAGCTGTTGGCTAACATATGTTTCTCATAATACGGTTTGGCGTGGCCCATCATAATACTTGGGGGCGTATCAAAACCAGAGACCAGCAAGCCAGTTTCATCATTGATCGAAAAACTAAACGGACCGCGCATGGTTTTCATGCCGCGCTGCTTTAACCATGTGGCAGCGGCAGCAAACAAAGCCGCGAACACTTCCTCATCGTCATGGGCATCAAGAAAACCAAATTGACCGGCGCCATCTTGGTAGCGCTCGATGTGCAGGTTATCAATCTGCGCTGAAATCCGACCTACTGCTACGCCATCGCGCTCGGCAATAAACAATTGCACCGTAGCATGATCAAAATAAGGGTTTTTCTTGGGGTCAAGATGTTCTAATCGTTCAAAAAATAGTGGTGCGACCCAGTTTTTGTCATCCGCAAATATCCCAAATGGTACCTTCAAGAACGACATTTGGTCCGCTTTATTGTGAACCTCGCGAACGATGATCGTCATGACTTAACTTTCCTTGGGCTTGTTTTAATCTTGCCATCTTGGACAACATAAACGCGATCAGCAATCTCTGTCCACGCTGGGCGGTGGGTTATTGCTATGACAGTGTACTCATTGTGCAAAGCTAAAATATTATTGATGATTTCCTTTTCAGTTGCCGGATCGAGGGCACTCGTTACTTCATCGAGGATTAATATTTTCGGATTTTTGGCAAGGGCGCGGGCTAGAGATATGCGCTGACGTTGTCCACCTGAAAGTTTTGTACCCATTTCACCGACATCAGAATCAATTCCATTGGTAAGGTCGGTTATAAACTCTGTCGCCCCGGCTTTAGCAATTGCCACATGGATATCGGCTTCAGTCACATTTGGATCGGAAAGGCTGACGTTAGCGCGAATGGTATCATGAAAAAGCATCAGCTCTTGGGGCACATAGCCAATCTGACGCCGCCATGACTTTACGTCGACCGCGGTGAGTTTGTCCTGACCAATGTAGATATTTCCAGATTGAGGAATGTTAAGTCCAATTAAAAGATCAATGATTGTGGTTTTGCCCGCCCCTGAGGGGCCTTGAAAAACCGTTATTTTTCCAGCGGGAATATAAAAGTTTAAATCGCGAACGGTTGGTTTGTCAGCATGCTGGAAGTTCACATTTTCGAACTTGCAACCCGCACCTAAAATAGCTGGCAACGTGCCATTATGATTTTCCCGGTTACCTTCAGCAGCATCGATCATTTCCATGGAACGGATGTAAGCGTTTTCAATTTGGCCCATGTTGTTGCGTTGTTTTTGAAAGCGGGTCAGGTTGTGAATGACTTGATAAAATATCAGACCAGTGATCATCATCTCATTGAGAGATTTATTAGAAATTACATGGAGAAAATAGGCTCCAAGGCCAATCATTGAGGCAACAATGACGTCACTTCCATTGGATAGGGCTTGTTGCGCGACATGAAGACGAACAACAGCTCGTTTCATCCGACGTAATTGAAAACTAAGATCGCTTACAAGAGCGTCATAACGCTCCATGGTTTTAAGTGGTTTAATGTTGCTCAACATATCCACCGTATCTTGCACAAACTGCGATTGGGCTATGGCCGTTTTATTGCTTTCGTTACGGGTAATGGCCACCAATTTGTTGGTGAGCGCTAAGACAATTGCACCTGCTACAATACCTGATAGTGCAACTTGCCAATCAATTAAGAAGGCTGCAATCAAGTATGCGACGAGTTCAATCATGAAAGAAATGGTAACGGCAGAGTAGGTGTATGCATCGCCAGCACGGCTGGTGTCAGAGCTGATGGTATTCGCCAATTGGCCGCTGCTTTTTTCAGCGTAGTAACTCCAACGGGCGTTGAAGAGTGCGTTAATCAGGCGACGCCGCAAATTGATTGTAACTTGTGCGCCCGTAATACCAGCATAAACCAATGCTCCGAAACTTAGCAAAGCTTTGGCGAACAACAAAACCATCGCAAGAAACAAGAAATTGCCAAAAGTCGGTGTGAT
>JAYUOP010000269.1:0-2419 GCA_043760745.1 Hyphomicrobiales bacterium | reverse complement strand
AAGAAATCTGGCTGTTCGGCAAAGCGCAGGATTTTCTTTTGATCGTCATTGAGTGCCGCTTTTGTATTTGATGGCATGCCCCAATAGCAGCTGGATGTAGCAAGGCGCGCTTGGCCTTCTGGGCTCATCACATATTGAATGAACTTCAATGCCATTTCTTTGTTGGCGCTGTCTTTGAACATGGCCAAGGATTGCGACCAGAGAACTGCGCCTTCTTTTGGAATAGAGAAATCAAGCTCTGGCTTATCTTTGGCAATGCCCGCCGTTACCCATTCACCACCGCCCACAAGAATGTCTGCTTCACCTGTGGCCAAAGCTGTTTGGCTGGAGGCCACGTCGGTTACGGCTTTGGCATTGGCTTTCATTTTGGCCAATACTTCTTTGATCGCAGGCAAATCAGCTTCGGTGAGTTCCGAAGTTTTTTTGCCGATGGACATAGCGGCCATGCCGATCACCGGCAGGTAATAGTCATAGATCGCGATGCGGCCTTTGTATTTGTCGCTAGTTAACGCAGCGAGCGAATTCATATCAGCGGGATCAACTTTGGTTTTGTTGAAACCAATGGTGTTGTAGCCAAATTTTTCGGTTATGCCGTAACGCTTGCCGTCCATCACCGTGCTTGCATCCATTTTCACTTCTGGAAACAGATCAGCAATCGGCAATTTATCTTCGGGCAATGGTTCGAAAAGATTTTTCTCAACGCCACGGTGAATATCAATTGAGTCGATCACCATCACATCCCAATCACCGGGTTTGGATTGATCGACGAGAGCAAGGCCAGCGCCTGTGCCTTCAAATTCTTTGACGTTCACTTTAATACCATTGGCATCTTCAAACGGCTTCAGCAAATTAGGATCGGAATGGTCGCACCAGACGAGCGCGTTCAAATCAGCGGCCAATGCATGTGTTGCAGGCAATGCTGAGAACATCAAAAGCGCCGCAAATGATGCGCCTGAGAATTTCGACAATAATGATGGTGACTTCATTTTTCCGATCCCTTGTTTGAATTTTTCCGAAATCTGAACCAATTCATTATTTGAGTCAATTCCAAAATTCTGCTATCCAACGACGATGACCGGACTTCGCGCCAAGCAGAAATTTGCCCGCAACAACCGTATCTTAGAGGCGGCCTCGGAACTTTTTCGAAAGTCTGGCTATGAGGCGGCAAAAATTGAAGCCATCGCCGAAGCTTCGGAAGTGTCCACTGGAACCATATATAACTACTATAAAAACAAGGGCGACTTGCTGGTGGCCATTGTTTCAATGGAAGTGAACGAGGTGCTGCAAGCTGGTGAAGTGTTGCTGGAACACCCGCCCCGCGATGCAGTTAAAGCAATCAATGCTTTGGTTGATATTTATTACAAACACTCACTGGTTTATCTGAGCAAGGAAATGTGGCGTGTGGCGATTTCGATTTCAACGCAACAGCCGTCAAGCCCGTTTGGCATTGCTTACTCTGAATTGGATTTTGCTTTGGTGAAGCAGACATGCGCTGTGATTGCGAAGTTGCAAGCGCTGAGGCTATTGCGGGCCGATGTGGAAGCGAAAGTGATTGGCGAGATTGTTTTCAATAATTTGAATATGATGTTTATGGGCTTCATTAAAGATGAAGCAATGACGTTGCAGAAATTACGCCGGATGGTGCACGCTCAAAACCGCGCGATTTTATTGCCGCTGGTTTAGGGCAAAAACGCTCTCACTTCATCAATCTACATTTTTAACCGTCATCCCGGCGGAGGCCGGGATTGGGCTTTTTTCTGGTGTTAAGCCCGGCCCCGGCCTTCGCCGGGGTGACGGAGTTATCGCTTTTAAGTCCGTGTTTAGATTTAACTCACTGAAAAATTTTCTACTCAATTCGCGCAATCATCTTCTCTAACATCTTGACCATGTCTCCGGTGGCGAATGATTTGGCTAACACAAGGTCGGCTTTTGCGGCTGAAGCTTTGCCCATGCGCATCAGATAGGTTGCGCGCAGAATGTAGACTTCGGGTTCTTTTGGCGATGCTGCTATGCCTGCGTCGAAATCTGCAAATGCGCCTTTGGTGTCTTTCAGAATGATCTTGGCCTCACCGCGTGCGGAATATGCTACGCCGAGTTTGGGGTCGGACAAAACTGCGCTGGTAAAATCGGCCACGGCTTGTGAATTTTGGTGAAGCACCAGATTCATACGGCCGCGGTTGTACGCCGCTTTAGCATTACTGGGATCGGCCTCCAATGCTGCATCGAAGGCCTTTAATGCCCCTGCAACATCTTTGGAAGCCAATGCAGTTTCGCCTTGTTTGACAAAGTCGTCCGAAGGTGTTGCAAAAGCAGGTGCACAGATTAATGACAAACCGAAAGCAGCAAGATATATTTTTTTCAAAGTGCTAAACCCATCTGAATATGCAAATGGCCCAAACGAGGCACACGATCAGGCCTG
>JAYUOP010000268.1:0-2427 GCA_043760745.1 Hyphomicrobiales bacterium | reverse complement strand
CCGGTTGATCTGTTCGGCCTTGCTGCAGACTATGATGCGCTTGAAGCCATTGCCGCCAAAGAAGGCCTCATCATCATTGAGGATGCAGCGCAGGCCATAGGCGGTTCGCGCCATGGCAAAATGTGCGGCGCATTCGGTCACGTTGCTTCCACCAGCTTTTATCCTGCCAAGCCGCTCGGCTGCTATGGCGATGGCGGCGCGATGTTTACTAATGACGATGCGCTGGCTGATGCGCTGCGCTCCTTCGCCTTCCACGGCAAGGGCGAGACGCAATATGACAACATCCGCGTCGGCCTGAATTCCCGCCTCGACACCATCCAAGCGGCCATTCTTATTGAGAAACTGGCAATCCTGGAAGACGAAATGCTGGCACGCCAAGAGGTAGCCAAGCGCTATGCCGATGGTCTTGCTGGCGTTGTGAAAACCGCTCACGTCGATAATCACTCGCGCTCAGCCTTTGCCCAATATGCCATCGAATCCGATGACCGCGACGGCCTCAAAGCCTCGCTGCAAAGCCAAGGCATTCCGTCCGTAATTTACTACGTAAAGCCTCTGCACCAGCAAGTCGCCTACAAGAAATACACCCTCGCACCCGGCGGCCTGCCAGTTTCCGAAGACCTGCCAAAGCGCATTCTGTGCCTGCCCATGCACCCTTATTTGGATGTTTCAGATCAGGACCGGATTATCGATGCCATCCGCGATTATCATCAGGGCGCGGCTCGCAAGAGAGCTTAACTCTCATCCCAAGAAGCGTTTCAAAATCGGAAACACATTTTCATCGATCCAATAATAAGTATGGCCATTGGCGGCGACGGGATTTTCCTGCGGCCAATGCCCCTGTGGATCAATATGAGTGCCCACGAAATCGTCAATCCGGAATATGTTGATCCACCCGCTAAGCACACCTTTTGGCGAGGGTGCTAAATTCTGCATCATACCAATCGCCGGAAATGCATGCGGAAAGTAGTGACGATGGACATGGATATAGGGCGAGCCCATGGTTACCAGATTTAATTCAGCACCTTCCGGTAACATGCTTAGCCACTGATGGCCGAGTTCATTGAGCACATCAAGGGCAACGACCGTGCCTTGGCTGTGAGATACAAAATAAATTTCCGTCGGCTGTTCATCGCGGATGAGCTTTGACATCATAACCTTGAGGCGGTTCTTGATGCGCTCGCGGCGCCAGTAGCCATGGTTTTTGACGCCTTTGCCCGCCTTAAGGGCAGTAGGAAACCAACGTTCGACAAATATGCGCGTCTCTTTAGTGCCGCGCTCGCGCGAGTTCCACGATTCATCATTGAGCCACGTGATGACATCAATGGCGATGCCCAATCCGGCGCGAAGCTGCTGCTGACCAAACGCAAAGAGCAAGCTTGAGCCAACTGCAAGGGCCGCAAGTACTTGCCCGAAATTGCGATGCATAAAATCTTCCACAGGTGTGAGAACGCCTGCCCTGCTTTGCAGCAAACCGGCAAGATAAAGTGTGGCAGCAATAGACGACAGGGCAAAGAGAAACAGAAACGCCCAAATCGCGTAAATCATATAGGGTGACATAATAATGCGATGCCGATTGGCAATTGTGTCCGCGATACTACCATCTGTGGATGAGATGTAGGTATCAAGGTCAAAGGATGCTGCCCACCTTTTGTTTATCAAGAAAACCAACAGCCCCATAGTTATCACGCAGAAGAGCGCAAATATCGCGTAGCCCACGGTGCCAAGTATTGGCTGTAGCTGTATGGATTCAGGGATGGCAACTGTGGGAAGTTTAATAATGGATGCCCAAATTGCGGCGCAAAGAATGATCCAGAGCATGCTCATCAACGCGATGGTTGCAGACACCAGCGATGGCGTTTCCTGACTTTGACCGAGAAAATAGCGCCTGATTTCCATAGCGGCAACACCCACATTTGCCAAAACAACCCAAACCCACGCAATCCCCATCAGCCCCACAAGCCGTAGCCCGTGGGCATACAGTCCCTCATAGGCACTTTTGCAGCTATCATTCGTCACCATATCTTTGGCATCGCAAACTTGGTTTTGCAGCACTTGGTCTATCATTAGAAAAAGCGAGCTTTGCGGCACGTCATTGGGGGATGGCCAAATCACGACGATTACTGCGAGCACAAGCGCACAGATTACAGTCCAACATGCGAACCAACGCGTAAGATAGACGTCTGATCGGCGTAAAACGTTAAATCCGGCCATGAGCGAGATCGCCACAGTGAGCCAGGGTGATAGTTTCAGCGCTGTTAGGTGATAAGGCTCACCAACAAGGCCACAGGCGGCGTTAATTAGTACGCCAAGAACCAGCACAACATTAATCGCCGCAATGGGTCCATGGATAACAAGTGCCGCCGAATTTGCCACTTTGCGCACATAGGCGTTGACACCGGAGCCAGGGAATACACTGAGCGCATTTTC
>JAYUOP010000267.1:0-16046 GCA_043760745.1 Hyphomicrobiales bacterium | reverse complement strand
TTTCCATGGTGACACCATAAACCGATTATGGTGTTGCACTTCGTTTGTGAACTCAGGGGACCCAGACGATCGCGCATGCTGCTAACCATTCGGCACCGTACAAGCATCGCTGGGTCCCGACTTTCGTCGGGATGACTTTGTATTTTTCAGGGCAAACCCGTATTTTTCAAACCCCTCCACTTTCTTTCTTTGCGTTCTGGGCATTCGCCAATTATGATTGCATCTTGAAGGGAATTTTAGACCGATGAGCGAGGCCAATCCGCCACCGAAAACTTATGCGCTTTCTGATCCTGTGCAATTGGCGCAGAATTTGGCAAAGGTGTTTGAACGGGCGGCTGTCATGGCGCGGGAATTTTCCGAGCGGCCTGATCTGCAAAAAAAAGAACAAGATATTCAAGCAACACCGATTGAACAAGTGAGCAAAACGCTTGGGGCTGTGGTGCAGTCTTATCTCAGCGACCCCGAAAAACTAATGGCAGCGCAGACCCAACTTTGGCTGGGCTATTCCCAGCTTTGGCAGGGCGCTTGGGCGAAAGCAGTGGGCCAAGAGGCAGAACCCGTGGCCGCCCCTGCCCGCAATGATAAGCGCTTTAAAGACGCGGATTGGAACGAAAATACGGTCTTTGATTTTTTAAAACAGTTTTATTTGCTGTCCAGCACGTGGGCCGTGGATATGGTGCAGAAAGCGGACGGGCTCGACACCCACACGCGGCACAAAGCGAAATTCTACGTTGAGCAAATTTCTAACGCGCTTTCGCCCTCAAACTTTATCGCGTCCAATCCAGAAGTTTTACGCACTACCTTGGCCACCAATGGCGCAAACTTAATCGAAGGCATGAAGCATCTCGAACGCGATATGGCAGCAGGTGCTGGACGGCTACGGATTCAGCAATCTGATACGACAGCATTTGAAGTCGGTAAAAATATTGCCATGACACCGGGCAAGGTTGTGTTTCGGAATGACATTTTTGAGCTCATTCAATATACGCCTAGTTGCCCTCGCGTTCATGAAATTCCACTGGTGATTTTTCCACCGTGGATCAATAAGTTTTACATTCTCGATCTCAATGCAAAGAAATCTTTCGTCCGCTGGGCGGTAGATCAGGGCCTCACCGTGTTCATCGTTTCTTGGGTGAATGTGGATGAACGCGTAGCCGGCAAAAGTTTTGAGGATTACTTGCGCGAAGGGTTTTTGACCGCGATTGAAGCAGTGCAAAAAGCAACCGGAGCGGCGAAAGTCAACACTATCGGCTATTGCATTGGCGGCACATTGGTTTCGGCGGGGCTCGCCTATATGGCAGCAACTGGCGATGACCGCGTCAATGCGGCAACTTTTTTTACAACGCAAGTTGACTTTGAAAAAGCGGGTGATCTCAAAGTTTACGTCGACGAGGAACAGGTTTCTTGGATTGAAGACCGCATGAAAGATAAGGGTTATTTGCCCGGTAGCCGCATGGCCGATGCGTTTAATTTATTGCGGTCCAATGATTTGATTTGGTCTTACGTCGTGAATAATTACATGCTCGGCAAAGAACCGATGCCATTTGATTTATTGTATTGGAACAGCGATTCAACCCGCATGCCGGGCGCTGTACATTCATTTTATTTACGCGAATGTTATCTGGCGAATAGCCTGTCCAATGGCAAAATGGTTCTTCTCGATGTGCCCATTGATTTGAAAAAAGTAACTGTGCCAGTTTATAATTTGGCGGCCCGCGAAGATCATATTGCGCCTTTGCCGTCAGTGTTTTTATTGGGCAATTACTTCGGCGGTGAGACAAAATTAGTCGTCTCAGGTTCGGGTCATATTGCGGGTGTGGTCAATCCTCCAGAAGCAAAGAAGTATCAATATTGGACGAATTCATCGGGCGCAGAAACCATTGAAGAATGGCTTTCTGGTGCGACTGAAACTCCCGGATCTTGGTGGCCAGATTGGATCGATTGGATCACCACGCGCTCTGGCGATAAAATCGCAGCCCTAACCCCAGGCGATGGCAAGCTGAAAACAATTTGCGATGCGCCGGGCGAATATGTGAAGGTGCGCGGGGATTGATGCGTCTTCCCAAGCAATTATCTTGGGGGCGGATTGCCATTTACTCAATTCTCGGACTCTGGTCGCTGGTTTGTTTATTTCCACTGTATTGGTTAGTCATCACATCATTTAAAAATGAAGTAGCTATAACCAACGGTCCTGTTTATTTGCCGTTTGTTGATTTCTGGCCAGAGTTCAAAGCGTGGAAATTCATTCTGTTCGACGCTTATGAAAACTTGCTGCGGCGCTATTTTAATTCCATGGTTGTCGCATTTTCCGCCACGATAATTGCAATTACTTTCGCAGCACTTTTTATTTATGGTGCGACCCGGTTTGTACGAACAGGATTTTGGCAAGCCGACCATATGCTTTTTGCAATGTTGGTCACCAGACTGTTGTCGCCCGTCATTATCGTTTTACCGATCTATCTGATGGCAAATTATGTGGGCTTGCTCGACACAATTTGGGTTTTAGTATTTGTTTATTCCGCCACGAATTTGCCAGTAGCGCTGTGGTTGTTGAGGCCGGTTTTAGGATCTAAAGCTTGTGAGCAAGAGCAAGCAGCTTATCTTGATGGCGCATCTCATTATCTTATTTTATTCAATATTCTTCTGCCCATGATTTGGCCGCGCGTCTTGGCCGTGGCCCTCTTGATATTCATTTTGTGTTGGAACGAATATCTTTTCGCGGTCTTTTTAGCAGGAAGTGATGCCATGACTTTGCCGCCTTGGATGGTGGGACAACTCAGTATGAAAGAAGCGCAAATTGGCGGTGAAGCAGAAGAATGGGCAAATCTTTCGGCTGCAACTGTTTTGATGGTCGCGCCATTACTGGTTTTCGCCAACTTGACGCAAAAAGCGTTGAGCAGATTTATAAAAGTGCAGATAAATTAGTTTACAACTTTTGTAGCTGTCAGTGATATTGCGCGATAAATTTAGCCCGATTTTATTCACATCGTTCTTTAGAACTCAGACATCTCTTCATTTTCATTCAGTTTTGATTTGAAGTGTGAATGGTTGATGAACGCCGCGTTGGGGTTTGGTTCACAGTGATGGCCATACTATGGCTTTAAGAATTTAGAACGCCGTGTTTTCAAATTATCAAAGGAGAAAAACCCATGTCAACGAACCTTAAACTGATCACATCTGCTGCAATTTTTGGCACAACGCTTTTGGCAATGACCCTCGTTGGCGCTGGTGTAGGCAATGCAAAAAATCCGAAGCGATCGGTTTGTCCAGCTTGGTTGGAAAACTGCGCCGACCAAAGTCAAATTCCTGATGGACCAAAACACGTTGATGTTGTTGAAACTGATGTAGACGATGCGCCGACGCAGGCTGCCGAACCGCGCTTAACATGCAAGCAAGGCAAACGCATTGTAAAGCGCGCTGGCTTTCGCCACATTAAAGTTATTGATTGTAAAGCACCAACATACGCATACCGCGTGCAAACTGAAAACGGCGGCGCCACTGTGATAGTAAATATGTTCGGCGAAATCATCGCAGTGAATTATTATGCAATCTAGGTCATGGTCTTCATTGTTAAATTGGCATTTCCTTCCAACCCAGCATCAGCAATCGCTGAATCCCCCGGGATTCGCATTTCAAAGGTTTCAGTAATTGCGGCGTAATCGTGATAACCCATGCGGGCAAGTGGTTTGACTTTTGCAATGTCAATTTTTCCGTTTGGCAGAATAATGTGATCTGCCACATGAATGCGCATGACTTCGCCATAAACCACATCAATAGAGCCCACCGCGCTGTTACCTTTCAAGCGATGCGTGGACAAATATTTGACTTCAAAATGGCATGGACTCTCGGCAACGCGGGGGCCCGGCGCATCAGTACAAGCAGCTTTAGTTACACCGGCGATTTCAAATTCATCAACGCCATAGGGGAAAGCTTCAGCAGATTTATTGACAGCATCCCGCAGATCATACGTTGCCATGTTCCAAACGAACCATCCGGTTTCTTCGGCATTGATCACTGTGTCTTTACGCCTGCCATCGGGATATTGATTGGCGGCAAACATGACCATCGGCGGATCAAAAGTTAAGTTTTGCCATTGGCTATAAGGGGCTAAGTTGGCCATCCCCTTTTTTGAAATTGTCGATAGCCAGCCAATCGGCCGCGGCACAGTACAACTTTTAAACGGCGAGTAAGGCAGCGGGCAAGGTTCTTTGGACGGGGCATAATGCATATTTATTAAACTCAATAAAAAAGGACCACCTCTGCAGGTAGCCCTTTTCCGAATGACTTGTAAACTCGTTTAGCGCTTAGAGAACTGGAAGCTACGACGGGCTTTGGCTTTGCCGTATTTCTTGCGTTCAACAACACGGCTATCGCGGGTGAGGTAGCCACCTTTTTTGAGGGTTGGGCGAAGGCCCGGCTCAAACATGGTGAGGGCGCGGGAAATGCCATGGCGCACGGCACCCGCTTGACCCGAAAGACCGCCACCAACCACGGTGCAGACCACATCCATTTGCGTGTTGCGGGCAACAGCAATTAAAGGCTGCTGAAGCAACATGCGAAGCACTGGACGCGCGAAGTAAATCGTCATGTCCTTGCCATTGACAGTTACCTTACCGCTGCCGCGCTTTACCCATACCCGGGCAATAGCGTTTTTGCGGCGGCCCGTTGCATAGGAACGGCCCTTGGCATCAATCTTCGGCGTAACCATAACAGCAGGAGCTGCACCAGTGGCCGAGGCTTGCGCCATGCCCATTGCTGCGCCGAGGTCAGAAAGAGTTGTTTGTTCAGCCATGATAATTAGCCTCTCACAGCGTTCTTCGGGTTCAGCGCTTTAACATCAAGCGTTACCGGATTTTGAGCTTCATGGGGATGGGCTGGGCCCGAATAAATACGCAAGTTGGTCAATTGCTGACGCTTAAGAGATGCACCTGGCATCATGCGCTTAACAGCTGATTCCAAAACGCGCTCAGGATGCTTACCATCGAGGATCTGGTGGGCTTTGCGCTCCTTGATACCGCCGGGAAAACCGGTGTGCCAATAGTAAGTCTTATCTTTGCGCTTAGCGCCAGTGAAGGCGATTTTTTCGCAATTGATAACGATGATATTGTCACCGCAATCCATATGTGGCGTGAAAGTTGGTTTGTGCTTACCGCGCAGATGATTGGCAATGATGGCGGCAAGACGGCCAACAACCACACCTTCTGCATCAATCAGCACCCAATTCTTCACAATGTCCTTGGCTTTCGCCGAATAGGTTGTCATGTCGATTTCTCTGGGTTTAAAACTGAATAGATCAAAACAGGGTTTGACGCCCTGCTCTTCTGAAGCGGGAGATACGCGGTTCGATGTGCGAATGTCAAGAAAAAGCCCGAGAAAATATGAAATATATTGATGTGGTAATTAGACACCTCATTTTGCAGGGCAGGCACGAAAACTTAACAACCCCTTAAAATGTCACTAGCAGTTCCTTGCGGTCTGAATTATCCTAGGTACAGGAAGTGCAGATATGAAACGAGCAAAACTGATTGGAATTACGGCTGGCCTAACGCTGGTTATGGCAGGCCATGCTTTTGCGCGCGCTATCGATATTGTTGAAAAACCGCTGCCACAATATGCCGACACTTATGATCCATTTGATGATTTTTCGCAAGCGAGCCCGCCGGTCACGGTTCCGCCAGTAGTTGTTCCTCCGGTGGTTGTTCCACCAATTGCAACCCCGCCCGTAACAACGCCGCCGCCAGTCACCGAGCCACCGGTTGAAGATCTGACAGCACCTGATGCGCACATCCATGATGAAGAACCAACCGATGATTTAAGCATCGGCGAGATTCCGTTGATCGAAACCATGGAGCTCACCGAAGACATTGCGCGCAAAGCGCTAGATGCGTTTGTTCTCGTGCGCGAAAAATATCAGGATGCAGAATTAGAGAATTATGAAAATCTGCAAGACTTCGTTGATCAAAACACGCTCGGAAAAGCGTTTGAGACGGACATAAAGGTTTTTGGGTTTGCCAATGTCAATGATTGGAATTTGGCGATTTCAACACTTGGTTTTGCCTATAACAACTCCCTCGACGATCAAACCGAAGATGTGAAACAACAAATTGAAGAAGTGAAAGCAGATCCGGAATTGGCGCAAGATATGAAGGATCGCATGATAACTTCGCTCAATTCTATGCTCCCGTCGCCAAACAATGTTGCTGTTTTGGAAGTCTTGCTCAAAGACCCGGCGATTGCGGAGCGTCTAAAGCTTTTGGAAAACGAAGGCGAGTGAGCGCCCTGCTCCACGTTTCACAAGTTGGCGCAGTTCTGCGATTAACCATGGCGGACGCCAGCAGCCGCAACAGTTTGTCTGAACGGATGATGGCAGAGCTGACTGAAGCGCTTGCATCAGTATCAGATTCTGTTCGTGTAATTGTATTGGCAGCGGATGGTCCAGCGTTTTGTTCTGGGCATAATTTAAAGGAATTAACGGCCCATCGCATTGACGCGGACCAAGGGGCCAAATACTTCCAAACCTTATTTAGCAAATGTGCGGCGTTGATGTTGGCGATTACAAATCATCGCTGTCCAGTGATTGCTGAAGTACAAGGCTTGGCGAGTGCGGCGGGTTGTCAATTAGTGGCCACTTGCGATCTCGCTTATGCCGCAAATGCAGCGCGGTTTTGTACGCCGGGCGTAAACATTGGATTGTTCTGTTCAACGCCAATGGTAGCTTTGTCGCGCAATGTTTCGTCTAAAAATGCTATGGAAATGTTGCTGACGGGCGAAATTGTAAGCGCGGATTATGCGCTGTCGATTGGTTTGGTCAACGCAGTTGTAAATGAAAATCAGTTGAACGATTTTGTACAAGCTAAAGCGAATTTGATTGCGGAAAAATCTGGAACAGCGATTAGCTTTGGCAAGCGCGCTTTTTATGAACAGCGCGCAATGGCTCTGCCCGCGGCTTATGAATTTGCGTCTGCTATTATGGCCAAGAATATGTTGGACGGATCTGCTTGCGAAGGCATTGATGCGTTTATTGCAAAACGAAAACCAGTTTGGGAAATCGAGCCATGAACCATGATAATTATTCGCCCGACTACATTCGTGAAATTTTGCGCGAATGCAAAACGATCGCTTTGGTCGGGGCGTCGGCAAATGTGGTGCGTCCATCTTATTTGGTAATGAAGTATCTCATCGGGAAAGGTTACACAGTTTTTCCGATAAATCCCGGTTTAGCGGGTCAAGAGCTTTTGGGGCAAAAAGTTTTTGCGAATTTGGCAGAGGTTCCCGTTGCAATAGATATGGTTGATATTTTTCGAAACGCAGAGGCCGCAGCGCTTATCGTTGATGAGGCGCTTTCACTTTCGACAAAACCGGAAGTTATTTGGATGCAATTGACCGTCCGCCATGATGCGGCAGCAGCGAAAGCAGAAGCGGCAGGACTGCGCGTTGTGATGGATCGTTGTCCAAAAATGGAATATGGGAAACTAAGCGGCGAATGGGCTTGGGTTGGCGGCAATTCAGGATTGATTTCTTCCAAACGGCAAAGCTTACATGAAAGTGGCCGGGTGCAAAGTCTAGGTCTTGGCGTGTCGCCAATTAAGCGCTAGGCTTTCTTTCTTCAACCAAAGGAGAAAAACATGAGCGACGTTAAGCCGGGCTTTGACACACTAGCCATCCACGCAGGGGCGGCCCCTGATCCAGCGACGGGGGCGCGGATTACACCGATTTATCAAACCACGGCGTTTGTGTTTGACGACGTAAAACATGCAGCAGATTTGTTTGCATTGCGGGCATTTGGCAATATCTACACCCGCATTATGAACCCAACACAATCCGTATTGGAAGCCAAGGTAGCCGCACTTGAAGGCGGCACTGCAGCATTGGCCGTGGCTTCTGGTCACTCTGCACAACTTCTTACTTTCCATGCGATGATGCAGCCGGGCGATGAATTTGTCGCAGTGCGCCAGCTTTATGGCGGTTCAATCAACCAGTTCAATCATTCGTTCAAGTCGTTCGGCTGGCATGTGGTTTGGGCTGATGCCGAAGACATGAAGTCAATTGAGAAAGCAATTTCGCCAAAAACCAAAGCGATCTTTATTGAGTCGATTGCCAACCCTGGTGGTCGGATTACTGATATTGCAGCGATTGCAAAGATTGCCAAGAAAGCTGGCGTTCCGCTCATTGTGGACAACACATTGGCGACGCCATATCTCTGCCGTCCGATTGAACACGGCGCTAACATTGTTCTCCACTCACTCACCAAATTCATGGGTGGTCACGGTAACTCCATGGGCGGTGTTATTGTTGATGCTGGTAATTTCGATTGGTCGGCCAGCGGTAAGTATCCTCTGCTCTCTGAACCTAATGACTCATATCACGGTATGAAAATGCACGAAACATTTGGTGGCATTGCTTTTGCAATCACTTGCCGGGTTTTGGGCTTACGCGATTTGGGACCAGCAATTGCGCCTCAGAACGCATTCTTGTTGTTAACCGGCATGGAAACGCTTGGCTTGCGGATGCAGCGCCATTGCGAGAATGCCCTCAAGGTCGCAACGTGGCTCTCAAAGCATAAGAACGTGGCTTGGGTAAAGTACGCTGGACTACCAACGGACGCTCATCACGAACTGCAAATGAAGTATTGTCCGAAGGGTGCTGGTGCTGTGTTTACGTTTGGTTTGAAGGGTGGCTATGACGCTGGCGTTAAAGCTGTGTCTTCAACCAAGCTGTTCTCGCATCTCGCAAACATCGGCGACACGCGGTCGTTGATTATTCATCCCGCATCAACGACGCATAGCCAGCTCGCGCCAGAGCAACAAGTGAAGGCTGGAGCTGGTCCTGATGTGGTTCGGCTTTCTATCGGCATCGAAGACGTTGCCGATATTATTGCGGATCTGGAACAAGCAATCGCTTAATAGTTTTCTTGTGCAGATTGTGGGTGGCGAGGAGAAGAACAATCATCGCCCCCGCTTGATGCGCAAGAGCCATTCCGATTGGCACCTGAAGGAGCAGCGTTAGAATGCCAAGGCAAGCTTGGGTAATGACTCCGTAAACCAGAATGGCCGCTGATAATGAAAAAGTTTGCCAAGCGTGCAAAAGCGCAACAAACAAAATAAAATAAGCCAAGATGCGATGATCAAATTGAACGGTCATCGCATTTTCAAAGAAGTTTTTCCACCAAGGCTCCATGACTAACAGACCATTGGGAAGCCATTGGCCATCCATTTTTGGCCAAGTGGTGTAGCCCATGCCCGCATCAAGGCCGGCAACGAAGCCGCCACTGGCGATTTGGATGAGTATCAAAAGCAGAAGCAACAATGCCGTGTAAGCTTCTAAGCCGCGCGGCCATTGGCGTTTCTTATCAAGACCGTAAGCGACCCAAAGGATTGCCGCGAAGATTGTAGCGGCTAACGTAAGATGAGCGGCAAGGCGATATTGGCTGACGTCTACGCGGTCAACTAGCCCGGATGACACCATGAACCAACCGAGTGCTCCCTGCAAACCGCCAAGCACAAATAATAAGGTCATCGGTAAATATTGCCGGGCTTCTAATCGCTTGGTGAGCGCAAAAAACAAAAATGGAATTGCAAAAGCAATGCCGATGAAACGGCCAAAAAACCGATGCGCCCATTCCCACCAATAAATGTATTTAAAGGCGGCTAAATCCATGCCCTTATTTTGAATTTGATACTCAGGGATTAGTTTGTATTTATCAAACGCGATTTGCCAATCGGCGGCATTCAGTGGCGGAATAGCACCAAGGAGTGGCTTCCACTCAGTGATCGAAAGTCCGCTGTCTGTTAGCCGCGTTGCGCCGCCAACGATGACCATAACAAACACGAGAAATGCCATCCAATAGAGCCATGTACGTACCGAAGGGATTGCAGCTTGGGCTTTGGTCAGTGTTTTTTCCATACTCTTAAGTTAAGCGCCAAAGCATTGAATGGCAAATTGTAATGGTGAGGCAAATTGACATTTGGCAGGATCGTGGCTGGCAATCCCAAGGACGGAACGTTAAAGCAAAGCCATGAAACTTCGTACACGCAAACTATTGGGAACGATTGGCACTGTGGTTTTTTTGACCCTTTACTGCCTTGTCGCTATGGCTATTGGTGGTAAATATGTCGTGGGGTTTGGACCGCTCATTGAACTTCCGTTTTTCATCATCGCAGGGCTTTTGTGGATTCCCGGCGAAATGGCGATTATCAAATGGATGTCAAAACCCTAAGCCACATTCAACTTCCTAAACTTGTTCAACAAAGCAAACGCAGTTCCCGTCAAGAGTACGTCGACGTAGCGCAATTTTTGAAACTCTCCGGAAAGTGATAAGCGCGGCAAGGCTAACATATGATTTTGATGCTCATTGAAAATCATGCCCTTACGTGTGGTCACAGCGGCGCGATAGCCAGCTTTTTTTGCCAACGCAAAGTCGCGGGTTGCAGCTGAACTTTCATCGCCATAAGGGTAAGCAAAGAACTTTGGCCGCTCGCCTAATTCTTTTTCGAGCCGGTCGGCAGATTGGACGAGCTCTGACAAGCACTGCTCATCCGATAATTTTGCCACAGCGAAATGATGAACAGTATGCGCGCCTATCGTGCACAGTGGGCTTTGATTGATTTGACGTAGCTCATCCCAAGTCATGCCCTCAGCTTTGCAAATTGCATCGAGATCGACGCCATTTGCAGCACAAAACTCTCTAATCCAGACCCGCTGTTGGTTTTCTTCCAAATTCCGGACCGGCCAATATATGGCCTGCCAAGCGGCTTGTTTTTGCGCATCGGTTATCGTTTCAAGATCAAGCGACAACTCGTCAACTTTGGCAATCAGTCTATTGTTGCCAGCAATAACAGCCTCAAGGCCGCGCCACCAAAGCTCGCAAGTTCCATCCTGAATTGCAGGACTTGCGAATATAGTAAATGGACAGTTATGCCGCTGAAAAACCGGCAAGGCATGAACTAAGTTATCGCGATAAGCATCATCTAGGGTGAAAACGACAAATGGCGTTTTAGATTTATGAGGATCATCTAATCTTGCAACTGCATCTGCAAAAGAGAGAATTTCAAATCCACGGCCTTTGGCCAGCTGAATGACACTGTCAAGGAACTCTGGCGTTACTTCAAGAAGCGCATTTGGCGCAAAACCTTTTTGCAAACCGCCACCGGGTTTGACGTGATGCAACATGAAAATTGCACCGCGTCCACCAAAGATTTTACGCATCACTTGGGATGCCTTGGAATAATAGAGAAAATCGAGACTGGCCCGTAGTATTGCCGTTTTAGCCATTTTAACTTTCCGAACCATAAGGATTAATCAATCACAAGCTGTTAGATAAACCAAAAAGATTGACAACAGTTTGCTGTTGAGTGGGCGAAATGACGACAAGACTAAGACAATCCAGTGCCGGGAAAACGATTGGTGGGCTAATGGTTTCATTGGTGCGCGATCAATCAACGCTTGCGGCTGAATGGCAAAAATTTGAACAAGTTGCGGTTGGAACCCTTTATCAAAGCTATGCTTGGTGTTCGGCTTGGTCGGCCACAGTCGGCGAAGGGCAAGGTGTTTCACCTCTTGTTCTGGTTGCACGGGATGATACCGGCGAAATCCAATTTCTTTTGCCACTGCAAATTCGGAAGCGATTAGGTGTCTTTATGTTGGAATGGCAAACCCATCCCCATGGCAACTATGGCTTTGGATTATTTGAGGCCAATTTCTATGGGAACAGTGCCAAGTGGTTCCATGATAATGCAGCTAGCCTGTGGTCAATGATACCAGAAGTGCAGCTCCTGCATCTCGCCGAAATGCCAGCGCTGTGGGCTGGACAAATTAATCCGCTTTCGAGCCAGTTTAACTTGCGTGGGCCAAACGATTCATATCTCATCACGTTGCAAGCAGACTATGAAACGCTTTATGCCGAGCGGCGCAGCAAAAGCACCCGGAAAACAATTCGGAAGCGTGACGGTCATCTGGCTGAACTCGGAAAACTCACATTTGGTCTTCCACGAAATGACACTGAGGCGCACGGTATTCTAGACGTAATGTTCAAGCAACAAGAAGATCGTTTGGCCGAAAGTGGTGTCTATGGAACCTTCGGCGTTAATGAACATAACTTTATGCATAAAATGATCGATGACAAATCAACCGAATCCGTAACGGTTTTGCCATATACTCTGAAGGTCGATGATCGCGCTTTAAGTGTTATTCTCTGTGCGACGTTTCAGAATAATTGCTATGCCTTGATTACCTCTCTTGCGCATGGGCCAGAGCGGAAGTATTCGCCAGGTGACGCCGCACTTCGTAGTGTCATTGCTGCAGCCTGCGTAGAACGGCACAAGTTACTTGATCTTTCTACCGGCGCTTGGGACTATAAATTGCCTTGGGCCGATGTGGTGTTACCACTGCATACTTGTCTGAAATCAACGGGTTGGCGAGGCCTTCCAGCTGCGCTTTATCTCTTTAATTATTATGGGCTCAAGCGAATGGTGAAACGATCCCCTATCGCCAAATCCATAGCTTATTACGTTCGCGCTTTAAAATAATCAGCTGGCGACGGCGAGCTGATCGGCTGCCGAATCCCTATTCACCAAGCTCACATAGAATGAAGACGTAACGCCTGCCTTCTGTAAAGTTTGGGCGGCCGACGCCGCATCGCGCTCACGAGCCTTGGGCGCAAGGAGTACTACGGATTTGCATCTACCTATCATGCCTTGTGTTGAACCGTTGGCTTCACCTGCATGAACCAATACAACATCATATATCCCTGCAAATGTCGTCAGAACAGCGTCGATCCGCTGTTTTAACAATGCCACGGTAGCTGGGGTTTTGTTGACACCAAATCTTACGATGTGTGCAGACGACAAGGGATCGCGCGCAATAATTTTTGTAAAATCAGCCGCACCTGAAACCAAGTCTGAAAGGCCAGCGCCAATAGGAATACCAAACAACATTTCAAAAGATTGGCCGGTTGCATCCACATCAACAACTATTGTCCGAAGTTTTTGCTCTGACAAAACGCGCGCAAGGGCCAGTGTTGTTAAAGCGCAGTCAGCGGCATTGCCACCAACGGAGATCACAGCGACATGCTGGATGCCTTGGGATTTTTTTAATTCAATGATTGGCGAAGAAATCCGCACTGCGGCTTGCCCTAATCCGAACCGATCAGTTTCATCGAGGTTTTGAGCGGCATCCAACGCCATTAAAGTCGTTGAAAAAGATGGGCTCGTTGCGATGACAGGCATTTGGATAGACGGTGCAGCTGCAACTGCGGGAGCAAGATTGTAATTTGAAGGAATGATTATCTGGGGAATTTCAATTCGTTGTTCGGACGCGGCGCGCGCAGGATGGCGGGCAATTGCGTTTTGAGCAGTTTCTTGTAACCGATTTGCAGCGGCCATAACTTCCATCAGGAAAGCTAATCCAAGTGCGAGCGTTAAACCTGCAGCAGAAATGAGGAGCGTCATTGGTCCGGTTTTAGGGAATGAAGGCGTGCTAGGCGCACCAGCCAGTTGGATAATACGGGCCATGCCGGGTTGCGATGCTTCCCCTTGACGGGTGCTGGCATCGGAATAACGGTTGAGCATTGATTCAAGCAATGCCCGGTCAGCAGTTGCATTGCGCTCCAGGGAACGGAGTTTTACTTCGTCAATGTTGGCTGTGGACTCTCTGCCCTTCATTTGTTCCAAACTATTGCGCAAGGATTTTTCGCGGGCGGCGGCAATTTTTGCTTGACCTTGCAGACCGTCAACAACTTTTAAGGCTTCACGGCGAATTTGACGGTCAATATTCGTTACATCATTTTGCGCCGCAATCATGCGGGGATGATTGTTCAAGTATGTCGCTGAAAGTTCCGACAAGCGACGAACCGATGCAGTTTGCTGCTCGCGTAAGCGCTGTACGATGGGCGAGTTCAAAACCTCTGCCGAAGTATCAACCGATCCTTTGTTTTTCAAAAGATCATTGATCTCGTTCAACTTCGCTTCAGCTTCGGTGCGGCTTGCTTCGGCGAGCGTGATTTGTTTGCTGAGCTCGGATAACTCTTCCGTGCCAAGCGTAACTGAGGTTCCTTGCAATAGACCTGCTTGATTACGGAACTCTTCAACGGCTGCATCAGACAGCGCAACTTTTTTTCTCAAATCTTCGATTTGGGTTCCAAGCCAATCGCGCGCGCGATCAGTTGGAGTTGATTGCGCCTCGCGCGTGGACATTACATAAAACTCAGCCAAAGTATTGGCCACTTCCGCAGCGGTTGCACCGTCGGCAGACGTGTATTTAATCGCAATGACATTCGATTCTGGAACTTGGTAGACAGTAATTTGATCTGAAATACGTTTTTGCGCCCGCTGCTCTGGCGTCATTAAACGCGGATCTTCGCCAAAGCCCAACATTAATGAAATGCTTTTTACAGTGCCCATTCCACTTAAAACCGGATTGAATTCACCACGTTCTGTCAATTTCAAAGCCGTAATGACACGCCCAACCAAATCTTGCGACTTGATCACTGACATTTGACTTAACACAACGCGATCATCTACTGGTTCCGGTCTTTGATCCGGCTCAGAACTGGATTTTTCGAATGGTGAGGATAGATTTTCAACGAGAATTTGTGCTTCAGTTGTGTAAACTGGTTTCAACGTCATGATCAATAATGACCCAAGCAGAAGCGAAAGCCCGAAGATTGTCATGATCATTATCTTGCGCCGGCCAATGCCGTAAAGCACATCCAAGATATTGATCGATTGCGATTGCGGCGCGTTATATTCCATGAGTGACACACAAACCTAAAGCTGTAAGCCTGCTGTTTTCATCTAGTATGGTAACTATTTCATTAACGACGAATTAGTTTGGCTTTAAGTGATTGCTAACCACAATTGATTATTGTGCGAGTGGTCAGACGAATAATCGCTGACGTTGTAATTTGGCGAGTGTTGCCCCGTGCGTATGCGTTTTGTATCTTTAGTCATATTAAGTCTGCCGCTTGCGGCATGTTCGCAAACTTGGGACGAAGGTGGGCCTTATGCCCCTTCTGGCAGTGCTGGAATAATGGCGGACGGCACTTTAGCCGAAGGTCCGGGTGCCGTGTCCAGTGTTTCCCAATTACCTAGCCATGATACTGAAGGCATTGTTGCGCCATATGGTGCGCAAGGAACTGCTGCTGCTTATGAATATGCAACCGGTTACCGGGTTGGCGCAGGGGACCGCATCAGCGTTAAAGTCGCGGGCGAAGAAGACATTACATCTGAATACATTGTGGATGGATCTGGTAATATTTCGATGCCTTATGTGCAATCATTGCATGTTGGTGGCAAAACAATTCCTGCAATTGAAAAAGCAATTGCTTCCAAATTAAAAGCTGGTTATCTCCGCGATCCGCAGGTTTCTGCGCAAGTGGTTTCTTTGCGGCCGTTTTACATTATGGGCGAAGTGACGACGGCAGGCAGTTTTGCTTATCAACCCGGTATCAGTGTTCAAAATGCAATCGCAATTGCGGGTGGTTTTGGGGCGCGGGCGGACAAATCCACAGTGATGATTACCCGCAAGAATGTGAACGGCACCCAAACTTATAAAGTGCCTTTGACGACCCAAATTTATCCCGGCGACATTATCTATGTCCGTGAGCGGTGGTTTTAAAGGGTAAGTCTATTATGCGCATACTTCATGTGTTTCGGACGCCGGTGGGTGGGTTGTTTCGCCATGTGCGCGATCTCGCTCGCGGTCAACAAGCACTTGGTCATCAGGTTGGCGTTTTGTGTGACTCACAAACTGGTGGCGAAACTGCCAATAAACTGTTGAAATCAATAGAAACATTCTGCGATCTTGGTATCAAGAGGATTCCAGTTTCACGCATGCCTGGTTTCGGTGATGTAGCCGCCGCCCGCGAAACCGCTAGTCATGCCAAAACGATTGGCGCTACTGTGATCCATGGTCATGGCGCTAAAGGTGGACTTTATGGTAGGTTGGCCGGGTCCAGTTTGCGCGTTCCTTCTGTTTACACGCCCCATGGCGGCAGCTTGCATTACAAATGGCTCAAGCCACCGGGAATGATTTTTTTGGCGGCGGAGAAG
>JAYUOP010000266.1:0-16119 GCA_043760745.1 Hyphomicrobiales bacterium | reverse complement strand
CGAAAAATAAGGGTTTTCACGAATCAATCCCTGCGCTAGGTCTGTTGCCAGCCGATTCTAAACAATGGAGAACAATAATGGCTGATGATAAGGTATTGACCGTAGCACTTACAAAGATTGCTGCTGACCTCGCTGAGAAGCATGAGATGTCTAAAAAGGCTGCTGGCGCGTTGCTGGCAGATTTTGTAGGATTGACAGTGGACAACCTCAAGGCAGGACACAAGGTTCGCATTACTGGTCTTGGAATTTTCCAAGTAAAGAAGCGCCCTGCTCGCATGGGCCGTAACCCATTGACCGGTGCACAGATTGAAATCAAAGCCTCTAAAAAGTTGGGCTTCCGTCCAGCCAAGGAAGTCAAAGACGCGATTTAATTTTCGCCTCTATACCATTAAAAAACCCCGCCACTTGTGCGGGGTTTTTTTAACTGACCGACGTTGAGTTATTCTCACCGCTTAGCTGATTGCAGATTGTTCCGCGCTTGGCTATCACAGGATTTACAGATTTGAAATTAAGGACGAATTATGAAAACCCAAGCGCGCGTTGTGGTCATCGGTGGTGGTGTTGTTGGCTGCTCGGTTTTGTATCATCTCACCAAAGCGGGCTGGAAAGATGTGGTTCTGGTTGAGCGCGATATTCTGACCTCCGGCTCGACATGGCATGCGGCTGGTGGTTTTCATACGCTGAACGGCGATCCGAATGTGGCTAAGTTGCAAGGCTACACAATCGGGCTTTATGACGAGCTGGAAAAAATCTCCGGCCAAGCCTGCGGTCTGCATCGCTCTGGCGGATTGATTTTGGCGGATACACCTGCCCGTATGGAATGGCTGAAAATGGCGCATGCCCGCGCGCGCTATTTGGGTCTTGAAACCGAAATGCTGTCGATGGCGGAAGCCAAGAAACTCAACCCACTTTTGGAAGAGAAATATTTTGTTGGCGCAATGCTTGATGCTGCTGATGGTAACTTGGATCCTGAAGGCACCACGCATGCATATGCGAAATCAGCCCGCATTGGTGGCGCCGAAATTTATCAGGGCACACGCGTGACCGAACTTAATCATCGCGCTGATGGCTCATGGGATGTCATCACCGACCAGGGCAATATTCACGCCGAACATGTGGTGAATTGCGGCGGCCTCTGGGCGCGCGAAGTTGGCCGTATGGTTGGTATTGAACTTCCTGTGCTGGCGATGGAGCACATGTATTTGGTCACAGATACAATGCCAGAAGTCGTGGCGTTCAACAAAGAACGTGGCCATGAACTACCGCATATCATTGACTTCAAATCTGAAATTTATATGCGCCAAGAACGCGATGGCATGGTGCTCGGCACATATGAGCAGGACTGCCGGCCATGGAGCCCAAAGAATACGCCATGGACCTTTGGCCGCGAATTGCTGCAACCGGATTTGGACCGGATCGAGCCGAATTTGGAATTGGGTTATAAGCATTTTCCAGCCCTTGCGAAGGCTGGCATTAAGCGCGTCATCAATGGACCATTTACGTTCACGCCAGATGGCAATCCTCTGGTGGGGCCTGTGCAGGGCGTTAAAAACTTTTGGTGCGCTTGCGGCGTTATGGCTGGCTTCAGCCAAGGTGGCGGTGTTGGTTTGGCACTATCGCAATGGATGGTGAACGGCGATCCGGGCTTTGACGTATGGGCGATGGACGTGACGCGGTTTGGCGAATGGGCCACGCGCACTTATACAAATACAAAAGTTCGCGAAAATTATGCGCGGCGCTTTTCGATCAAGTTCCCTAATGAAGAATTGCTGGCCGCCCGCCCGCAACAGACCACTGCGCTGTACGACACAATGATTGCGCAAGGTGCGGTCATGGGCGATAGCTGGGGGTTAGAAACCCCTTTATGGTTTGCGCCTAAGGGTGTTGAACCAAAAGACATTTTCTCGTTCCATCGCTCTAATGATTTCGCGCATGTGAAGGCCGAAGTTTTGGGCACGCGCAATGGAGTAGGTGTCACCGAGATTGCAAACTTTGCTAAGTATCGCTTCACAGGATCAGGTGCGGAGGCTTTCCTCTCTCATCTTATGACGAACAAAATGCCGAAGATCGGTCGCCTTATTTTAACGCCGATGCTCAATGAAAATGGCAAGCTGATTGGTGACTTCACGATCGCTAAGGCTGCCACTGAAACATTTTATATGTGGGGTTCTAGCCAAGCACAGAAGTATCATATGCGTTGGTTTGAAACTCATCAGCCTAAAGACGGTACTGTGCGCATTGAGCGCTTGGACATGGGCCTGGTTGGCCTTTCAATTGCTGGCCCTAAATCTCGCGCAGTGTTGCAGGCGCTGACCGATGAAGATGTATCTAATGCTGCGTTCAAATTCATGGACCATCGCGCCATGGAAATTGCCAATGCGCCCGCCCTCATCAACCGGGTGACCTACACCGGCGATCTTGGATATGAAATTTGGGTTACGCCCGAATATCAATATCGTCTTTACATGCAAATTATGAAGGCCGGTGCTGAACATGGCATTGTGAATTTTGGTATGCGCGCCCTTCTCACCATGCGTTTGGAAAAAAACTTCCCAACATGGTACCGCGAGCTTCGTCCGATCTATGGTGCGTTTGAAGCGGGCATGGACCGATTTGTTGATCTCACTAAAAATGACTTCATCGGGTTGGAAGCAGCCCGCGCTGAAAAAGCATCGGGCGGAAAATTGCGCCGCGTATCTATGGTGGTTGAAGCGGGCGACGCTGATGTGTTGGGCGATGAACCGATCTGGCATAAGGGCAAAGTCGTCGGCTGGGCAACGTCCGGAGGTTTCGCACATTACTTAAACAAGTCCATGGCACAAGGTTATGTGCCGAAGGAATTGGTTGATGAAACTGGTTTCGAAATCGAACTCATCGGCGAAATGCGCAAAGCCACGATTATCCATGAACCGCTATTCGATCCGAAGGGAGAAAGGATGCGGGGGTAGTCGATGCGATACTTGCGTTACCTCACCCACCCACAGGTGCGCATTGATCCCAGTGTGCCTGTCCCCTTGTGGGGATTGTCGGATGTTGGGAGAGAGCGCGTTGAAACGACAAAGAAGGTTTCACCATTCGATAGAACGCGGGTGATCATTTCGAGTCTGGAAACCAAGGCACTTGAGACAGCGGCTATTCTTGCGGATCATTGGACTGTTCCAATTATCGTGAAAGAAACTGCACATGAAAACGATCGGAGCGCGACAGGCTTTATGCCGCCTCCGGAATTTGAAAAAATGGCAGATGCATTTTTTGCTCAACCCGAAAAAAGTATTCGTGGATGGGAACGAGCAGTTGATGCACAAACACGTATCGTTCGCGTTGCGATGGATGCTCTGACGGCACAGAATCAAGACGATATTTTAATGGTAGGCCATGGCGGTGTTTGAACGCTTTTACTTTGCCATTTGGCTGGATTACCTATTCAACGCATTCGCGACCAACCTGCGGGTGGTGGCAATATGTTTTGCTACAACATCAACACGCAGAAAATCGTTCATGAGTGGATTTCTTTAGAATCCGCTACTCGGCTCTAACTCGTCCGCCCATAAAAACCCAACTGCTCTTCCCGCGTAAACATCACACCGGGTTTATCGTAGTAGGTGAAGACAGAGATGATGCGGTCGCGGGGGCCTTTTATGGTGGAGACTTTATGGGCGGTGTTGCGACCGCGGAATACGTTAAGTGTGCCGGGGGCAACCTTCATGGTTTTTACGTCTGGATCAAGGCCACGCAATAATTTAGCAACGCCGTCGTAGTTCGGATCGTCTGCGGTTCGCAAATCAGAACGGTAAACAAAATCGCCACCTTTATCTGGCGCTTGCAAGAGCAAAGTCGTGGTGAATTCGCTGCGGTCGAAATGCCAGTTCAATTGTTCGCCATCGCGATAGGTCATGACGTTGGCGCGGGCTAACCAATCGCGCATGGGGTACAAAGCCTCTTTTTCCATAACCGTGCCAAGGAAAACAATCAGCGGTGCCCACTCATAAATTTTTAGCACGATACTATGCGGAATTTGATCGGCGCAAACAGTGTGATTTATGGTTTTGGTTTTAGCTAAGGCCGGATGATCGTCCGGCAATCCGGGAATGGTTTTCATGAAATATATATTGTGTTCGCGGGTGTGCGTGAAGGACAACGTGTTAATCACTGGTTTCACTTCAGCGAGACAATTTTCGATGGCCGTGGGCAGCATCAGATTGTCGAGATTAAACATGCCATCGCGGGCGAGATCAGCTTTGCAGCGCGTCACCAAAGCGCTCCATTGAGGGGAACCAATTTTATCCAGAGGATAACGTTCGAGATCAAGAATATCGCGCATTATTTATACTCCAAACCAGCGTCAGTGAGATAATCCCATACTGAAAGTGCAAAGGTGCGCAAAACATAAATGTGGAATTGGTCTGCACCGATGCAATGAACAAGCACGGGGACGTGATGAATTCCGGTCATAACGAAATGCGTGGGTTGGAAGTTTTGGACGCTGAAATCGATTGCTGCACATTTGGCGAGAAGGTCGCGGGCGGGCGGGCCGGAGATTGCTATTCGGGCGCGGCTGGAGGAAAGGTCGGTGATGTAAAGGCCAGCTGGACCGCCGCCTTCGCGGGGATGACGATGTTGAGAAGAGGATGACTCAATCAACCAAATTTGCTTTGGCCCAATGCGCAGTAGGTCGTCTTGTGTCACGCCCACTTTGACAGGCAGTTTTCCCAGTGTTTTTTTTAACTCCTTTTCGCTGCCGGCATATTGCGTGAGCGCAAACTCTGGTGCTTCCACTATTGTAAGCGCGTTGCTGACATAAGGCTTTACGCTGGCGAGGGCTGAGCTTGCTTTAAGCACTGAGGCGCTCCCCTGCTTTATCGATGAAGTGCGGCGAGACAATACGGGCTCTGGTATTTTCACCTTTCAATGGAAAAGCGCAAATGATGTCGGCGCCTTCATGTTTCAGCCCACCTTGGAACAGACCTAGAGCGATAAATTTATTAAGTTCGGTAGACCAGGTCACTGACGTAATATAGCCGCGACCATGGCCTTTTATTTCGTCGGATGCCAAAAACAAAATCGATCCGCCGCGCAATTTTGCGCCATCGTCCATGAGTTCAATGCCAACTAGGCTCCAGCGGTCGGGCGATTGCAAATTTTCGCGGAAGCGCAACTCTTTGCCAATATAGGCTTTTTCTTTGCCCGCCATTTTGCCAAGTCCGAGATCATCAAGTGTATTGCGATGATCGAGTTCAAGGCCCGCCACATGGCCTTTTTCAATGCGCAGGGATGCCAAAGCTTCGAGGCCATAGGGCCTGATACCGAGAGGCCTAGCAACTTCTAAAATATGTTCCCAGAGAGCGATTGCGTAATTTGCTGGAACATGAACTTCATAAGCAAGCTCGCCGGAGAACGAGAGCCGCAAGATGCGGACAGTAACGCCATCGTGCTCAATATCAATCACTCCCATATACGGCAATGCCGCATTGGAGAGATCAACTTCAGGGAACGCCAATTGCAATGCAGCGCGGGAGTTTGGCCCTGAAACTGCCATGCCACCCCACTCATCGGTCAGCGAGGTCACATGCACATCAAGCTCTGGCCAATGGCACTGCAACAGATATTCGAGCCAAGACATCACCTCGCCCGCTTGAGCCGTCGTCGTTGTCATATAGAATTTGGTTTCTGAAATTCGCGAGGTGGTGCCATCATCCAGCACCATGCCGTCATCGTTCAGCATGACGCCGTAACGGGCGCGACCAACGGGGAGTTTAGCAAAGCCGTTGACATAAATCCGGTTTAAAAATTCAGCGGCATCCGGCCCCTGAACATCGATTTTACCAAGTGTGGACACATCAGCAATACCAACATTTTGGCGAACGAGTTCCATCTCTTTCACATATGCGGTTTCCGGTGTGCTGCCAGCCCACGCATAATACCACGCGCGCATCCACAAGCCCGCTTCAATGAAAGTACAACCATTTGCAACATTCCAATCATGAAGCGGCGAAAGACGATGTGGACGGAAATGATGGCCAATGCTGCGCCCGGCAATAGCGCCAATCGCAAGGCCCGTATAAGGTGGACGAAAAGTGGTTGTTCCGGCTTGCGGGATCGCAATTTTACGGTGGCTTGCCATAATGCCGATAGCATTGATGTTCGAGGTTTTGCCTTGGTCTGTGCCCATGCCAAGCGTGGTGTAGCGCTTTAAATGTTCAACGCTGAGATAGCCTTCGTCATGAGCGGACGAGATATCTTTTGTGGTGACATCAGATTGAAAATCGACGAAGGCTTTGCCTTTGGCGGGTTCAATCGGGGACCAATTTGGCAGGATTGAATAGACACGATCTTCGCGGATAGCGGGAAATTCGGGGCTTGTTATCTTCTTTGTGAAACCTGCGGCAAGGGCGGCTTTGACACCGGTTTCAGCCCCGCCGCACAGACACCCATTAAGGCCAAATTCTCCCATGACAGCGCCGCAACCAAAATGACTTGGGGCAAATCCACCGGGGATAAATGTTGCAAGTTTTTCGTCGTAGACAGGTTTTATGCCACCATGCGATGTCAGATGCAGTGCTGGGTTCCAACCACCGGACATAGCGAGAATATCGCAATCGACGGTTACAGCATGACGGCCAGAAAGCTTCACCTGGCGCAACTGTTTTTCGCCAATGACATCAGAAATTCCGGTACCCGGAAAAATACCCATGCCGAGTACAGCAGCGCGTGCGAGGAGATCGGCGGATAGCGTTTGACGATGATCCGCCATGGTAACAGCAACGCCAGCTTCTGCCAAATCAAAGGCAGTAAGGTATGCGCTATCATTATTAGTCACGATAACGGCGCGGGATTTTGGCGCGAGCGCAAAACGGTTTAGGTAAGTGCGAACGGCGGAAGCGAGCATGACTCCGGGCCGATCATTATTGGAAAAAACGAGGGGGCGTTCTAGTGCGCCGGTCGCAAAAACAATTGTTTTGGCGCGCAGCATTTCAAGAACCTGGCGGCTTAATGTGGGTTGATGCGGATCCGATTTTTCAAGCAAAACGACAAGATTATCATCGTAAAGTCCTTGCGCCGTTGTGCGATTGAGCAGCCTGACATTTGGTAAGGATTGAAGCTCTGCAATTGTGGCCTTACGCCAAGTTTCCACTGTCTCAATGGCGTTTTGTAGGAGCGCCCCGCCAAATAGAAAATCCTGCTCCACTAAAACAACATTGGCCCCAGTACGGCCAGCCGCTTGTGCTGCTGCGAGGCCTGATGAGCCAGCGCCAATGATCAACACATCGCAAAACCCGTAACGATGCTCATAGCGATCAGGATCGGGGAGTGCCGTTGCAACACCTAGTCCTGCCGCTTTGCGAATGAATTTTTCATAGAACATCCAAGATTTTTTGAAAGGTCCCATGAAGGTCTTGTAATAAAATCCGGATTGGAAAAGTGGTGCGGCGATTGAGTTTACAGCCATCACATCAAAATTCGGGGAAGGCCACGCGTTTTGACTTATGGCGTTAAGCCCCGCAGATAATTCTAGGGTCGTCGCCGGAATATTTGGTTCGTGTCGTGCACCAACGCCTATACCAAACAATGCGTTTGGCTCTTCTGCACCTGCGGCCACAAGCCCACGTGGACGATGATATTTGAAACTGCGTGCTACCAACATTTGATTATTGGCCAGCATTGCGGAGGCGAGCGTGTCGCCCGCAAACCCGGTCAGCGTCTTGCCATTGTAGCTAAAATTAATCAGCTTTTCGCGCGCGATGTAACCCGGTTTTTCGATGCGACGGAACGCGGTCATAAGGCTTCACCAATTTCATTCGTCGCTGTGTTGCGATTTAATTTGAACCACTGGCGGCAACCTAAGACGTGCTGCCAATATTCCGTGTGCGGACCTTTTGGATTGTCGAACAAGAAGTAATAATCATGCATGGATTTGAGATCGCCGATGCCATGCGCCGGGCGCTGCTTGGTGGCATCACCACCATAACGGAATTCTGAATAATCGCGAGGGCCGCAGTGAGGGCATGGAATTCTCATTGCTTGTATGTCCAATTTCCAATGCCATAATCATCCATCTCACGACCTTTTTCTAAGCGATCAAGGGAGTAGCATTTATTCAATTCATGGGGTTCATCGCGGGCTATTGTATGGGCAAACGTCCAGCCGCTGGCAGGCGTTGCTTTGAAACCTTGGTAGCACCAACCACCGTTAAAATAGAGATTCTGAATATCGGTTTTGCCGATGTATGGACTGCCATCAGGAGTCATATCCATAATGCCGCCCCAATGGCGCAGGAGCCGAAGCCTGGACATAAACGGCATGAGAGAGACAGCACATTCGGCCACAGTTTGAATGCGCGGGAACTGCCCGCGCTGCGTATAAGTATTAAAGCCATCGATATGACCACCAAAAACAAGGCCGCCTTTATCCGATTGCGAAAGGTAAAATAATTCAGCGCCCCATGACACCACATGATCAACGATGGGTTTCACGGGTTCGGTCACGAAGGCTTGCAGTATGTGGCTTTCGATGGGCAAGCGCAGTCCTGCCATTTTAGCCACATAGCTGGAATGCCCGGCAACAGCGATCCCAACTTTGCCCGCCAGAATGCGGCCACGCGTGGTTTCAATTCCGTTGATTTTTTCACCATCTTTTATGAAACCGGTGACTTCACAATTTTCAATAATATGGACGCCCAACTGCGAAGCGGCTCTGGCATAGCCCCAAGCCACAGCATCATGGCGAACGGTTCCGGCGCGATCCTGTAGGATGCCACCCCAAATGGGAAAGCGTGCTTCAGACGAATAATCAAGATACGGTAGCAGTCTTTTAACTTGGCCAACATCGAGCAATTCCGCTTCGATGCCGTTCAGCTTCATAATGTTACCGCGACGGGCAAAGACATCCATTTGAACCGGACTGGTGGCCAGCACAATTTGTCCGCGTTGCGACACCATGCAATTGAAATTCAAATCATGGGACAGGCCTTCCCAGAGTTTCAGTGAATGTTCAAAAAACTGAGTGTTCCCATCGATCACATAATTCGAGCGAATGAGTGTGGTGTTGCGGCCAACATTGCCAGAGCCGATATAAGATTTTTCAATGACAGCAACATTGGTGAGACCGTGGTTTTTGGCAAGGTAATAGGCTGTCGCCAAACCATGTCCGCCACCGCCAATGACGATGGCATCATAGCTGGATTTTGGTTCCGGACTTTCCCAAGCTCTCGCCCAAGGTTGATCTGGGCGAAACGCGTGTTTCACCAAATTGAATATGTTGTAACCTTTTGCCATGGTTCATCAATATCGCAGATTGCGCTGTAATCAAGGATGAGTTTTTTGAACCTTTGATTGAGCGCGGGCGGCCCATTCGGCGAAGCCCCAGGCAATTACGCCAAATATCAAAAAAGCCATAGATATGGGATATAGCGTTCCATCATAAAAACGCCCGGCAAGCCCACCTAAAGAAACAGCAATCAGCGTTGAAAGTGCGCCCGAAATAGCGGCGGCCATACCAGCAATATGGCCCATCGGCTCCATTGCCATGGCGTTGTAATTCCCAAAAAGTAGCCCGCTAAAAAAGAAAGAACAGAAAAACAATATGCCAACAATCGGCAACGGCGGGTGACCGTGATAAATCACATTGAACAGCATCATGATCGCCCAACAAATAATAAACCCGCGTACCGCCCATTTGGTAATCAGCCGCATGCCAAGTTTTACCACCATTTTGCCATTGGTAATCATGGCGAGCGCTATGGATATTGCTAACACACCAAACCAAAGAGCAAAATAATCCCCTTGATTATATTGTTCAGCGAAAATCTGTTGTGAAGTGCCAAGATATGCCGTGAAGGCTGCAAAAATCCCTCCCACTGCAATGGTGTGCCCGAGCGCTGTGGGATTGCTCATAACTTCGGCTGCACTCGCCAGCAGTTTCTTCACAGAAAATGGTAAGCGGTTTTCAGGCGCTAAAGTTTCCCCTTGGCGCATAGCCAACCAAATTCCAGCAATAAATGCAAAAACAACAAAGCCTACAAAAATTAAACGCCAAGATCCCACATACAAAACCAGTTGACCTACACTTGGTGCCAAAATGGGCACCAACATAAACACCGACATGACAAAGGACATGATGCGCGCCATTTCAGAACCCTTGGCACCATCGCGCACCATTGCTATCGCCACGATCCGAGGTGATGCTGCGCCGAAACCTTGCAGTACCCGACCAGCAATTAAAAGCTCAAAACTGGGAGCTATTAAACAAGCTAGTGAGCCTGCGATGTAAAATGCGAGGCCAATAAAAATTGTTGGTTTGCGGCCAATCGAATCCGACAGCGGGCCGAATATAAGCGTGCCAAGCATGATGCCGCCGAAGAATCCAAGGATGATAAACTGTCGGTCATTCGGATTTGTTGCACCGAGCTCTGCGGCGATAACGCCAATGGCGGGCAACATGGTATCGATAGACATCGCAACGAGAGCTGTTAAAAATGCAATGAGGGCAATGAATTCATTCGGGCGAGCGATTTGCATGTGATCCTAAATACTGGGGAGTGGTATGAAATACAAGTTTACGCGCAATGAAGATTGATTCCAACAGCCGCATTGTCGACCTAGACCCGCGTGATGCGCAGTTCTATGCGAACCCATATTTAAATTACGATATCATTCGTGAAACGGTTCCGGTCTTTAAATGGGATCAATTTGGGCATTGGTGTTTTGCACGCCATGAAGATGTAAATGCACTGCTTCGGGACCGTCGTTTCGGGCGGCAGATTTTGCATGTGGCAACTCGCGAAGAATTGGGATGGCCAGAACCACTTCCTCATATCAAAGCTTTCACGGATCATGAGCAACACTCACTTTTGGAGCTTGAGCCACCGGTTCACACTAGGCTCCGTGGGCTTATCAATCGCGCCTTTCTGTCCCGACATATTGAGCGATTGCGTCCTATAATTACGAGTCTTTCCAATCGCTTGATTGATGAATTTGAAGCGTCTGGTGAAGTTGACATTCTGGCGAAATATGCCACGCCAATTCCTGTGATAGTCATCTGTGAGCTCCTTGGTGCGCCACCTGAAATGGCCGACCAATTTTTGAAATGGTCACATGATCATGTCGGCATGTATATGGCGAAGCGCGACCGAGCGATTGAAGATGCAGCCGTCAAAGCTGTGCTTGAATTCAGCGCTTACATGCGGGAATTGATTGCTGAAAAACGCAAACACCCCCGCGAAGATCTGCTTTCCGAATTATCGCTAGCCAGCAGCGATGGCCAAAGATTATCAGAAGAAGAATTGGTGACGACCGCGATTTTGATTTTGAATGCGGGCCATGAGGCCACGGTGCATTCCATCGGCAATGGTCTGAAAGCAATGCTGGAACGCGGCCTAGCGGGACCGATCACCCCTGCCCTCATCGAAGAAGTTTTGCGCTTTGATGCGCCGCTACATATGTTCACGCGCTATGCGTTAGAGGATTTAGAATATGCGGGCATCACCCTGAAAAAAGGCGAAACCGTTGGCCTCATGTTAGGTTCTGCCAATCGCGATCCGGCTCGCTTCCCTTCGCCTGAAATTTTCGATCCCACGCGCGAAAACAACGCCCATGTCAGCTTTGGCGCCGGCATTCATTTCTGCATCGGCGCACCCCTTGCACGGCTCGAAATGCTCATCGCATTTGAAACCTTGTTTACCAGGTTTCCGAAGTTAAAGTTAGCAGCGGAACCATGCTACAAAGATGTTTATCATTTCCATGGGTTAGAGGAATTAAGGGTGCGGTTTTAACTTCGTCGTTTCTGGCGCATCTGCTGACGTTTATTCCCTGCTGAATTCTGGCGTTTTGGCCTAAACCTAACCTCAGGTGAAACTTTCTCAACAGGCTTTGATATGACTGATGCACAACCCGCTTCTACTGGTCGCCGCGCTCGCGGAGGAGCGGATGCACGCCGCTCACTGCGCGGATCGAACGAAATCAAACAAGCCGGATACATTCGCCGCAATATGAAACTCTATGAGCCGTTCAGCGATGAGCAGCTTGAGATGATCGAGCGCAATGCAGAAACAGTCCTTTTTGAAACCGGTATTGATTTTTATGAAGACGAAGAAGCGGTGGAAATGTGGCGCGCGGCTGGTGCTGATGTCACTGGAAATCCAGCTGATCCGCAGCGTTACCGGGTTCGGTTTCCGCGCGGATTGGTGCGTTCGCTGATTAAAACTGCGCCGCGCCAATATGTTCAACATGCGCGGAACCCAGACAATAATGTGGTTATCGGCGGCGATAACATGGTGTTTGCGCCCGTCTATGGCCCTCCCTTTATTCGCAATTTGGATGAAGGTCGGCGCTATGCCACGATTGCGGATTTCCAAAATATTGTGAAGCTAGTGTATATGCTGCCAAGCTTGCATCATTCCGGCGGCACGGTTTGCGAGCCCGTCGATGTTCCCGTGGCCAAGCGCCATTTGGATATGACATATGCCCATATCAAATATTCCGACAAGCCTTTCATGTCGTCGGTTACGTCTGGCGAGCGGTCAGCTGACTCGGTGGCTATGGCGGAAATTTTATTCGGCAAAGAATTTGTTGATCAGAACTGTGTAATGACATCTTTGATCAATGCGAACTCTCCCATGGTTTGGGACGGCGTTATGCTTGGCGCATTAAAGGTTTTGGCGCGGGCCAATCAGGCTTGCGTGATTTCACCGTTTATTGTGGCGGGCGCAATGTCGCCGACCACCACTGTTGGCACGTTGACGCAGATTTTGGCAGAAGCATCCGTTGGTATTGCATTCACGCAGCTTTGCCGCCTAGGTGCGCCAGTGGTGTTTGGAACATTTGCAGCGTCGATGTCGATGCAATCGGGTGCGCCTACATTTGGCACGCCGGAACCAGCGCATGTAACTTTTGGTGCGGCTCAATTGGCACGCCGAATGGGTGTTCCATTCCGGTCTGGTGGTGGGCTTTGTGGTTCGAAAGTTCCAGATGCGCAAGCCGCTTACGAAAGTTCGAACACGCTGTGGTCAACCATGCTTTCGGGTGTGAATTTCTGTTTGCATTCGGCAGGCTGGCTCGAAGGTGGCTTAGCCACCAGTTACGAAAAACTGATCATGGATGCCGATCAATTGACGATGTTCCAGAAATTTGCGCAAGGCGTGGATTTCTCAGAAAATGGTCAGGCGATGGATGCTATTCGCGAAGTTGGCCCGGGCGCGCATTATTTGGGCTGCGAACACACCCAACGCAATTTTGAAACGGCGTTCTGGCGCTCTGGTCTTGCCGATAACAATTCCTATGAGCAATGGCGCGACGAAGGCGAAAAAGACATCGTGGTTCGCGCCAACGCCAAATGGAAACAAATGCTAGCGGATTATGTGGCCCCGCCATTGGACGAAGCAATCGATGAAAAATTGCTAGCGTTTATAGCAATGCGGAAAGCCGTGTTGCCGGATAGTGTTAGTTAACTTCGGGCATTGCTGGTTTTCGATCCGACCACGCATAAACGCCGATTCCGGCTATTACTAAACTTGAGCCTACTGCGTCGATGATTGTGAAGTCTTCGCCCAAAATCCAGACAGCCAATGAAATAGTGATGATGGGGGAAATGGTTGAGATCATGCTGGTTGATTGTGGGCTAATGCGGGAAAGCCCGGCGTTGACGAGGAATGATGGGAGCACGGTGGCGAAAAAACCCGTTCCAGCTGAGAGCCAGAAAAACCGGGGTGATGATGAAAAATCGAAACTCTGGCTTACGACGATATAGTGAATGATACACGCGACGCCTGAAGCTGAAAGTGCCAGGGACGTAAATAACAAACTGCCCATAATGGTGATAAATTTTTTGGCGAGTAACTGATAGAATGCAAAGGTCAGGGCGCAACCTAAAACGAGGGTCGTTCCGATGATTGTATTTATGCCTCCGGACGGCACATCATTTGCAAAGACTAAAACCAAACCGGAATATGTAATCGCCGCAGCAGTTAGCCCCCAACGCGTGAGCTTTGCGCCAAAAAACAACCACCCCAAAAACATTACGAAAACCGGATAAGTGAAGAGTACCAAACGCTCAAGTTGGGCTGTGATGTAGGTCAGACCTTCAAAATCAAGTATCGCAGAAATATAATAACCGAGAAACCCGGCGAGCAAGGCGCGAATGGTCAAATCCAAGCTTGGCAATGGTTCACCATTTTTGCGCATTTGATACAGAACGTAAATCCCAACACCTACGAAAAACGGCAGAGCGGTTGCCATGCGCAAAGCTAACATTAGGGCGGCATTCGATTGTTCTTGGTAAGCCAACTTGATAAAAATCGCTTTGGTGGAAAATAGTGCTGCCCCCGCTGCCGCGTAAATATAACCTTTGAGAACGCGATGCTTTTCCATGGGCTCGCTTTACAGGGCCTCACTATACTTGTCGTGGGGTTTTGCTAACATGGGGCTTATGCGTGGTTTGCAATAGAGGCTTTTGAATGCTCCCCCTTCATTTTCGTTCGGCACTTGATCAAGCACGGCTTTTGAAAGCAGGAAAAATCTCTGCCGTTGAACTGCTTGATGAATGTCTCAATCAATATGCCAAACATAATGACGCGCTCAATGCGGTTATTGTTACAGATATTCCGCGGGCCAAACGGGCCGCAAAAGCGGCTGACGCCCGCTATAAAAAAGAAGCAACTTTAAGCCCATTAGATGGTGTGCCGATGACGGCAAAGGAGTCCTTTGATTGGGTGGGGACACCATCGACTTGGGGATCGCCCGACTACCGCGAAAATATGCCGCGCAAAGATGCCGTTGCGGTAACAAGGATGCTGGAGGCGGGGGCCGTACTTTATGGCAAAACCAATGTTCCACTTATGCTGGCCGATTGGCAAAGCTTTAACGCGGTTTATGGAACAACGAATAATCCATGGGATGTGACGCGGGGTCCCGGCGGCTCGTCTGGAGGATCGGCGGTTGCACTGGCAACGGGTATGAGTGCTCTTGAAATTGGCTCTGACATTGGCGCATCAATAAGGAACCCGGCGCATTATTGCGGGGTTTATGGCCACAAGCCGACCTATGGCGTTGTGCCCTATACCGGGCATATGTTGCCGGACGCAATTACGGTGAGCGATATTACGGTGGCGGGACCGATGGCGAGGTCAGCCAAAGATTTGACTATGATGATGAAAATTCTGGTTGGTAGTGATGGAGTTGATGCGCGCGGTTGGCGGGTTGATTTGCCGGCTGCACCACAAAAATCACTACAGGAATTTCGCGTGGCTGTGAAAATGGATAGCCCGGTTAGCGAAGTTGATAGCGCGGTACAGGAGCAAATTGCGGGACTTGCAACATTTTTGAAAAGCCGCGTAAAGAAAATCTCATTCACAGCAGCGCCAAAATTTGATGATGAAGAAGCCTATGAAAATTTCATCACTTTGCTTCGGGCCACATCAACGCGGCGGTTAAGCGATGACGACTACAATGCAAGTGTAGGGAAGTCAGCGACTTTGGACATCAAAGACAAATCATATGTGGCGATGATGACGCGGGCCTTTGCTTTGTCTCATCGCGATTGGTTGCGCGCCAATGAACGCCGCCATGAAATGCGGTTGTTATGGGATGCGTTTTTTGATGATTGGGATGTGTTGATTTGCCCGGCGGCGGCTTCGGCAGCTTTCTCACATGATCAAGTGGGCGAGCGCCATGAGCGATTTATCACAGTGAATGGCAAAAGCGTTTCCACCATCGATCAAAGATTTTGGGCGGGCTATTCGTGCAATTTTTATTTGCCATCGACAGTGGCGCCTTTGGGATTAACACCAGCCGGATTGCCGACCGGCGTACAAATTATCGCCCGCCAATATTGCGATTATACGAGCTTGAAATTCGCTGAACTGATTGAACGGGAATATAAGAGTTTTGTTCCGCCGCCGGGGTATTGATTAGAGCATTAGGCGGATGAGTTTGAGGATTGGTTTGTAGGTCAGAATACAAAGTCATCCCGACGGAAGTCGGGACCCAGATGTCTACGTTCATTGCCCAACATTCAGCACCTAATGCGTATGTCTGGGTCCCCTGAGTTCACAAACGAAGTGCAACACCATAATCGGTTTATGGTGTCACCATGGAAATCAGATATCAGCAACTTAGTTTCGAAGATCGT
>JAYUOP010000265.1:0-16221 GCA_043760745.1 Hyphomicrobiales bacterium | reverse complement strand
CGCCGTGCGGAGGTGGATCGCCATCTACCTCCGCACACCCAACTTCAAACAAAAAAGCAGAGCATAGTCTAGATACAAGAAGGTGCCCAAAGGGCGGATAAGGGCCCTTAAACCCATATACAATTGCCCTGCTCTAACTTGGTCGAGGTCGACTGCGTGAAGTCGCTTTATCGGATAGGACTTTTCCTACTCCCTCGGGAAAAGGGAGCGGCTGAAAACTGCGTCACCAAGTACTTGTATTACGCAATCGGCAAAGCGCGCTCTACTAATTTTGCCCAGAATGCGGGTCCTTTGACCAAGAGCTCGTCATTGAAGTCGTAACCCGGATCATGCAGGCTTTTTGATACGCCGTTGCCGAGGCCGAAATAGCACGATGGCACGATTTCTTGCATGTAGGCGAAGTCTTCGGAAAACATAAAGGGACCGCGCATATCAACACGAGTTAAATCCTGGCCCAATTCTTGCGCGACCTGCCGAACGAGTGCGGATGGCTCCACAGCATTGAAACCGGCGGGATAAGAATAACCTTGGCCATAGTCTACCTCCGCTATACAGCCGAATGATTGCGCTTGGGCTTTGATTAGCATCGGAATGCGGTCTGCCATCATGTCTCTGACAGCTGGTGAACACGTACGCACACCGATTTTAAGCGAAACTTCTTCTGGAATAGCGGTTGCTAAATTGCCCCCATTGAAAGCACCCACTGTAACAACTGCCGGATCATGTGGGTCCAGATTGCGGGACACTACAGTTTGCAACGCCATAACGACACTTGATGCAGCAACAATCGGATCAAGTGCTTTGTGCGGAATGGCGCCGTGGCCAGCTACGCCGCGAATGGTGACACCAACAATATCGACAGCTGCCGTAATCGCACCAGATTTGACTAGTATCTGGCCGGGAGCTTCGCCGGGAATATTATGCAAAGCGAAAATCATATCGCAAGGAAAGCGGCGAAAGAGCCCCTCTTCAATCATGCGTTTCGCGCCACTTTCATCTTCTTCAGCGGGTTGAAAAATCAAATGCACAGTGCCGTCAAAGTCATAAGATTCAGACAGGTAACGCGCGAGGCCGAGTAACATGGTGGTGTGGCCGTCGTGCCCGCAGGCGTGCATCTTGCCTGCAATCCGGGAGGCGTAAGGCAAGTTGGTAGTTTCATGAATTGGCAAAGCGTCCATATCAGCACGAATGCCAATAGCGCGGCTGCTTGTGCCATTCACAAGCGTTCCAACGACGCCAGTACCGGCAATGCCTGTTGTGACGCCGAAACCTAATCTGGTCAGCTCTTCAGCAACAATTTTGCTGGTGCGCACTTCTTCAAAGCGCAATTCCGGATGCATATGAAGATCGCGGCGAATGCCGACGAGGTCTCCAGCGAATGACGCTATTTTATCGTAAATCATCGTTTAGTTGGTATCAGGTTTTCAACGTAACCAAAAGCCCGCGTGATAATGTAGGTTAGGCAAATATAAACGAGCGCTAAGAAAAGCAATGGTTCATAAATCAGAAATGTATCCTGCCGGATTTTTGAAGTGACGCCCATGAGGTCCATAACTGGGACGGTGAAGGCCAAAGGTGTTGATTTCAGTTGGCTAATCGTTTCACCATTGAGGGTGGGCAAAACTTGGCGCACAGCACGCGGAAACCAAACCCGGGACAATACTTTCCAAGGTGACATTCCAATGGCACGCGCTGCTTCCAACTCGCCGCGCGGTACGCCGAGGAATGCGCCGCGCATCACTTCACCTTCGTAACCAGCAAAGCTCAAAATGAAAGCAAACAGCACGTAGTAATAAGCATCAAGGCGAATGAGCCACAGGAAGTTCACTTTAAAACTTGGAAAGGCCTGCCCAATTACTGGGAAAAGCGAACCTATTCCGTAGTAAAGCAACCAAATTTGGATCAGCAGCGGCGTTCCACGAATGAAGGTACAAAACCCATTGGCCAGCCAGCGCAAAGGTTTTGGTCCCGTGACCTGCACTAGACCAATGGGAATTGCGAACAGAAATCCAACGACTACTGAAATCACTAGAATGGACATTGTGATGTAAAGCCCATGAAGCAAGGCGGGAAAATAATTTGGCAGCCAATCCCATACCATTTTGGTTAAGCCAGTTTTGGTTGGCCGCGCCGAAACCGGCGCTCCAAGCGATCAAAAATGCGTTTGGAAATCCATGAGATGAAAAGATAGATCATCGCAGTGACAAGGAAAAACATGAGGTATTGCTTGCTGACACCTGCGGCTTGCCGTGTTGCTAAGGCAAGCTCGGTAAAACCAACCACCGCAATCAGAGCCGAGTCTTTTGTAATATTCAGCCATAAATTTGCCATGCCTGGAATGGCGTAAGGAAGCATTGCTGGCAGCACTACGCGGCGGAAGCTGAGAAACGAGCCCATGCCATAAGCTTTTGCCGCTTCCACTTGGCCAATAGGGACTGCTTGAATAGCAGCGCGCAAAACCTCAGTAGAATAAGCGCCCTGCACAAAACCTAAAACCATTACGGCGGCAACGAGGCCATTCACTTCGATTGGTTCAAACCCGATCGACATTAAAATCTTATTAAGGCCGTCGGTCCCCGCATAATACAAAAGCAAGATCAGGATCAGTTCCGGGATCGCGCGAACCAATGTGGTGTAACCATTGAGAAGGGCGCGAAGCCAGCGCGGGCCATTAAGTTTGCCCATCGCGCCGAGAAGGCCAAGTGATACGCCGAATGCATAAGCCAATAACGCAATTTGAACGGTCCTTACCGCGCCGAAAAACAGCTCGTCACCGTACCCGGTGTTTCCCCAAGCGAGCAGTTCAGGTCTGAATAATGCGGCCATTGGCAAGGGTAATGATCCTGCAATTGAAAACTATCCCTTGAAGTATAGGGACCTCATCCGCCCCTTCGGGGCACCTTCTCCAAAGGAGAAGGGACTGCTGAAAATCCATCGCTTCTCCTCTGGAGAAGCTGGCGCGAAGCGACTGATGAGGTCCCTTCGCGCCATCAGTTCACTTACAAATTAGGAGGCGTCAAAATCTTGCCATCCAATTTCCATTGGGTAGTGATTGGTGCAAACAGGCCTTTGTCGGCCATTGCTTTGATGCCTGCATTTATTTTTTCAATGAGAGCTGTGTCTTCTTGGCGGATACCAAAGCCAACGCCAGCGCCCAAGATTTCGACATCAATCGGAACTGCACCTTTTTGTTCGCAGCAAGCAGTGCCTTGCTCAGAAGTCAAGAAAGCGTCAAGTGCTACACCATCCGCCATAACATAATCCAAACGACCTGCAGCAAGGTCATTGTTTGCTTCGTCTTGCGTGGCATAAGTTTTAACAACTGCGCCCTTTGGTGCATAATATTTGTCAATATATGCGGAATGCGTTGTTGAAACTTGAACGCCGACGTTCTTGCCGGCAAGATGCTCAGGCGAGAAATCTTTGTCATCGCTCTTTGGACCGATGATAACGGCTGCAGAATTGTAATAAGTGCTCGAGAAGCTGATGGTTTTCTTGCGTTCGTCAGTTACCGACATTGAAGACATGATAGCGTCGAATTTCTTCGATGTCAGTGCCGGAATGATACCATCCCAAGCCACAGGCTCAATTACGCATTTTTCGCCGATTTCAGCGCACAGTGCATTCATGAAATCAACTTCCCAACCAACCCAAACACCACCCGCATCAAGCGAAGTAAACGGTGCATATGGTTCGGCGGCAACGCCCATTTTAAGGTCAGCGTGAGCTGGTGCAGCGGCAAACATGAAACTGGCAGCGGTCGCGGCCAAGAGCCAATTAATATTTTTCTTCATTTTAGTCTCCCTTAGTTTTGTAATCGTTTAAGATCCCCGGTGGTGTTTTCCATTCGGTATTCTCCGTCTTCGATGCATATCTAATGAACACCGGAGACGAATTGTTTACAGCGCTCGCTTTTCGGAGCGCCAAATACTTGTGCAGGTGGGCCTTCTTCTTCAATCAAGCCTTTATGCAAATAGATGACATGATTTGAAACATCCCGCGCGAAGTTCATCTCGTGGGTCACTAAAATCATCGTTCTACCTTCTTCGGCTAATCCCCGAATAACCCGCAAAACTTCCCCAACCAATTCCGGATCAAGTGCCGAGGTTGGTTCGTCAAACAGCATGACTTTTGGTTCCATGCAAAGCGCTCGTGCAATTGCGGCGCGTTGCTGTTGGCCGCCCGAAAGAAATGCTGGATATTGATCTTTCTTGTCATACATGCCGACTTTGTTGAGCAGTTTTTCCGCACGCTCAATGGCTTCAGCTTTGGTCAATCCCAAGACATGCACTGGCGCTTCGATGAGATTCTGAATAACAGTCAGATGTTGCCATAAATTGAAACTTTGAAACACCATACCAAGGCGGGTGCGAATGCGCTCCAATTGCTTGCGGTCACTCGGCTGCAAATTTCCATCGCGGCTAGGGCTTAATGCAATGTCTTCGCCGGTCACCTGAATGCGGCCACGCGTCGGTGCCTCGAGAAAATTGATGCAACGTAAAAATGTGCTTTTACCGGAACCTGATGAGCCAATCATGGTGACCACGTCACCTTCGCGGGCTGTCATCGAAACGCCACGTAACACTTCTAAATTACCAAAGGATTTGTGCAAACCTTCGACCACCACAGCATTTGGCTTTTGAAGAACATCTGAAGTTTTTGCTGCGTTCAAGGCTGTTTCCTATTAGGAATTTTTTTATTCGTTGGGAGGAGACTAACAGACAATTCTACCGATTTGCAATCTATCCATTCGTCATAGACAGTGATTTATTTATATCATTGTTAAGGGTTCTTTACCTTTTGGTCAATTTCGGTTTATCTTGATCTAGAGGCCAATTTATTTACGGGCAACAACAGACGAGGCGCGCCGCCCAATCAACGGCCAAGAGCGCCGCCTCATAGGGAGACAAACGGATGAAGAAAACACTTTCAACGATGGTAAGCCTTTTGGCTTTGGCCTCTTTCAGTTCTGCTGCAGTGGCGCAAGAGATGAAAAAAGAAATGGGCGCTGGCGAAGGCCAAGTGAACATCGTGGCGTGGGCCGGTTATATTGAAAGCGGCAAAACCGACAAGGCCTTTGACTGGGTCACGGAATTCACCACCAAAACCGGATGCGCAGTTAATGTAAAGACTGCTGGCACATCAGACGAAATGGTTGCCCTCATGAATGAAGGCGGCTTTGATTTGGTTACTGCTTCGGGCGATGCGTCCTTGCGTTTGATCGCCGGTAAACGCGTCCAACCGATTAACGTTGGCCTTATTCCATCATGGAATACTGTAGACCCACGTCTGCAAGCAGCTCCTTGGCACACAGTTGCTGGCACTAACTATGGTGTTCCTTATCAGTGGGGCGCAAACGTTTTGGCCTATAACGCAAAAGTATTCCCAGAAGCGCCCAAGAGCTGGTCAGTGGTTTTTGAAGAAACCACCCTGCCCGATGGCAAGTCCAACCAAGGCCGCGTTCAGGCTTTTGACGGCCCAATTTATATTGCCGATGCAGCCCTTTATTTGATGACCAAGAACCCTGCGCTTGGCATTAAAGACCCGTACGAATTGAACGAAGAGCAGTACAAAGCTGCGCTTGATGTGTTACGCGTTCAACGGAAATTGGTCGGTCGTTATTGGCATGATGCGTTTATGCAAATTGATGACTTCAAAAATGAAGGCGTTGTGGCATCATCCACTTGGCCATTCCAAGTGAACCTGTTGCAAGCCGATAAAGCCGCAATGGAAAAGACACCAATCGCTTCGACCATTCCTATGGAAGGTGCAACGGGTTGGGCCGATAGCACAATGATGCACGCTGATGCTGCCAATCCAAACTGCGCTTACATGTGGATGGAGCATTCCATCAGCCCAAAGGTGCAAGGTGATTTGGCTGCTTGGTTTGGTTCTGTTCCGGCCGTATTGTCAGCTTGTAAGGGCAACGCTTTGTTGACCGATGCGGGTTGCGATACCAATGGTGTTGGCAATTTTGACAAGATCAGCTTCTGGCGCACACCCGTGTCCAAGTGCACCACCCAGGCCGCTGGTTGCGTTCCATACCATCGCTGGGTTACCGACATGATTGCTGTTCTGGGCGGTCGTTGATTTAAGCAAGTCTCCCTCATCCGGCCTGTCGGCCACCTTCTCCCATTTGTAAGAACAAACGGGAGAAGGCCCAAATTCTCGCCTTCTCCCGTGCGTCTTCGCATGGGAGAAGGTGCCCAACGGGCGGATGAGGGCAACTTCTCTTTAGGCACTCCTCCCCCATGACCACCGCTGTCTCCTTTCAAAACATCTCCCGTCATTTTGGCTCTGTTCGCGCTGTTGATGCGGTAGATCTTGATATTGCCGAAGGCGAATTTTTCGCCATGCTTGGGCCATCGGGTTCTGGCAAAACCACATGCTTGCGGTTGATTGCCGGGTTCGAGCAGCCCACATCGGGTCATATGGAAATTTTTGGTGTTACCTCTGAAGGGGTTCCGCCCTATCGCCGCAATGTGAATACTGTGTTCCAAGATTACGCATTGTTTCCACATATGACTGTGGCGCAAAACGTAGCCTATGGCTTGATGGTAAAAAGAGTGCCCGCTGCTGTTCGTGCAGCAAAAGCGGCTGATGCATTGGCCATGGTTGCCCTTGCCGATTATGGTGCGCGGCGGCCAAGCCAGTTATCAGGCGGTCAGCGCCAACGCGTTGCTTTGGCGCGCGCTCTTGTCAATGAACCAAAGGTATTGCTGCTCGATGAGCCCTTGGGCGCGCTTGATTTGAAACTCCGCGAGCAAATGCAAGTTGAGCTGAAGTCCTTGCAACGGAAACTTGGCATTACCTTCGTATTCGTCACCCATGATCAAGGTGAAGCGCTGTCGATGGCGGACCGCGTTGCAATTTTTAATGACGGAAAGATTGTTCAAGTCGGTAAACCTGAAGATATCTATGAGCGGCCAAACACGCGGTTTGTGGCCGACTTTGTTGGCTCGTCAAATGTCTTGCCCCCGGCCATTTGCGGTCCCGGGAAGTGGGGCAGCTTGCGACCGGAGAAAGTGCTGGTTCTTGGCCCGCGCGAAAAACCTGAGACGGGTTATGTGAGCCACACCGCGCATATTTCTGCGGTTCATTACCAAGGTGCAGTCATTCGCCTGAACTTGAAACTAGGCGATGACACACCCATCAATGTGACGACACCGGCGAATGGGCAATCTTTCACCGAAGGCCAATCCTGTAAAATAGCTTGGGCAAAGTCTGGAGTGCACATTATGGCGGGTGAGAAGTGATGCTTAAGAAATTCATTTTCGACAGCCTTCCCCCGTTGGGGGAAGGTGCCCGAAGGGCGGATGAGGGACTTAGCTCAAAAAAATGGTTTCAATCTTTGGGGCAGTGCTTTGCATCAAATCCCTCATCCGTCGCGTTCCGCGCCACCTTCCCCCAACGGGGGAAGAGTGAGAGTCGTGCCAAATGATTATCTCTCCAGCAGTGCCGCAAAACACCGTCTCCAGCCAAATCTCGGACGCACTTTTTCACAATCCGAAGTGGTTTTTGCTGCTGCTTTTAGCGCCACCACTCCTCTGGCTCGGCATTGTGTATCTTGGTTCGCTTTTTGCACTCTTGGCGCATGCGTTTTTTTACATCGATGAATTCTCAGGTTTCATCGTTTATGAGTTTACATTTCAAACCCTCGGTGAGCTGTTCCGTCTCTCCAATTTTGATGTCATCGTACGCAGCGTTGTTATGGCAACACTCGTCACTTTGGCATCCATCGTTATCGCATATCCGATCAGTTATTATGCCGCGCGATATGCCAAGGGCAAATGGAAAGCGGTGTTTTACATCTTGATCATGCTGCCCTTATGGTCCAGCTATCTGGTCAAGGTTTATGCATGGAAACTCATCCTTGCAAAGGAAGGCATTATCTCTTGGACGGCTGCAAAGCTTAATCTCACATGGGCGCTTGATGCATTGCTGTCAATTCCCGTTATCGGCGGAACGAGCCTGTCCTTCAGCTACATCGGCACTTTCATGGTGTTCATTTATGTTTGGTTGCCCTTCATGATATTGCCTACGCAGGCGGCCTTAGAGCGCGTGCCTGTGAATTTGATCGAAGCATCCGCAGACCTTGGTGCCACCCCTGCACAAGCGTTTCGCACAGTAATCTGGCCGCTCGCATTACCGGGCCTTATCGCGGGTTCAATCTTTACATTCTCGCTCACGCTCGGCGATTACATCATTCCTTCAATCATTGGCGGCTCCACATTCTTTCTTGGCCAAGCGGTTTATACCTTGCAGGGCACAGCCGGAAATATCCCACTGGCCGCCGCCTTCACGATCGTGCCGATCCTGATTATGACGTTCTATTTGATGGCCGCCAAACGCATGGGGGCATTTGATGCGCTCTGATGGCTCCCCAAAATCGCCGCTTCTTTTGACGCTTGCCGCCATCGCTGGATTGCTTTTTCTGCATGTGCCGTTGCTGTTGATTTTTGTTTATGCGTTTACAACCGAAGAAAAATCTTACGTCTTTCCGCCACCAGGTTTCACCACCAAATGGTTCGCTTTGGTGTGGGAACGGCAAGATATTTGGGATGCGTTAGCGCTCTCCGTTAAAGTTGCTAGCATTGCCACCATCATCGCCCTTATCCTCGGAACATGCGCTGCCGCTGCCGTCAGCCGATCCAAATTCTTTGGCCGCGACTATGTTTCGCTACTTTTCATTCTGCCCATCGCCCTGCCCGGCATCATCACAGGCATTGCTTTGCGTTCCGCTTTCAATGTGATGGACATCCCATTTTCAACATGGACGATCGTTTTGGGCCACGCCACGTTTTGCATCGTCGTGGTTTACAATAACGTGCTCGCCCGTTTCCGGCGGACGTCCGGCAGCATGATTGAAGCGTCGATGGATCTGGGTGCGGATGGTTTCCAAACCTTCCGTTACGTGGTTTTACCGCAAATCGGCTCAGCATTATTGGCGGGTGGGATGTTGGCTTTTGCGCTATCGTTTGATGAAGTAATTGTGACCACATTCACCGCAGGTCAACAAACCACCCTGCCGATATGGATGCTCAATGAACTCATCCGCCCACGGCAAAGGCCTATCACCAATGTTGTGGCGATCGTCGTCATCGCTGTGACTTTCGTCCCGATTTTAGCGGCATATTATTTGACCAAGGATGGCGAAAATACTGGTGGGGCGGGGAAGTAAGAGCCCCCTCTCCCGCCCTTTGGGCACCCTCTCCCACGAGGGGAGAGGGACTTGTTGAGCGAGCTCCCTATAAACTGTAAAGGGAAGTTGTATGGCGAGTCCCTCTCCCCTCATGGGAGAGGGTGGCCGATAGGTTTGCGGTTGGAAGAAGCCGCTGAGGAGAGGGGGAACACTCTCAACTGAACATGAAGTCACTCAAATCTAAATTATGATGGCCATTAATGGCGATTGAGAAATCAGCTTTGCCATCACCATTCACATCACCCTCGACAACAGTTTGACCGCCGCGATAGATATAGCGCAGTTCGCCAGCATCGCCTGTGAAGGCCGCGTTTTCGAGCAAGACCGAGAAATCATCGCCCGCTCCGCCACCAGTTGTGTCGGCGTCAAAAGTGATTTTAATATGATCCTCATCACTGTCGAAATTGGCGATAATATCCCTTGTGGTTTTTGTTTTTCCGCTATCGGTAATTGCGCTGAAGATGAAGGTATCTGCACCATCGCCACCTTCAAGTTTGTCTTGGCCGCCACCACCGGTAAAGGTGTCGCCACCACCATTGCCAATGAAGCGTTCCCCGGCATTGCTACCGATCAGGACATCTGCATTATGCGTTGCAATGATCCGTTCGAAATTTTTGACAGTGTCTGTGGTTCCGTTAATGACGAGTGTTTGGGCGCCAAGATTAACGGTCACGCCATCTTCTAAATCTTCAAGAATCAAGCGATCGTTACCCGCTCCACCGTCGAAGATATCAGCATCCCCGTCGTCTTCAACCCAGATGCGATCATGATTATCACCCATCGCATAACTATCAGCGCCATCTTCATCAATTACTCTTTCCTCCGATTTGCCACCAATAAACTGATCGGCACCTTCGCCGAGGTAAATGAACCCATTGATCGTTCCGGTGTTGGTGAGCTTATCGGCACCACCATTCAATTCGACGCCTTCATTCATCGTGCCACTGTTGGTCACAGTATCTACTTGGTCGCCGCCGCGCACGTTCTCGGCAATGAAGCCTTTGTTGATAATGGTGTTGTTGCCACCACCCATATTCACGTTGCCATTGATATTGCCTGAATTGTCGAGAACGTCATTGCCATCACCGCCGCCAACGCCGTATTCAATCGTGCCCTTGTTGATGATGGTGTCATTGCCGCGCCAACCATCGACGTAGCCTTTGATATAGCCTTTCTTGTCATTGGTAAGTGTATCATCGCCGCCGCCGAGCCAAACTTCGCCATAGATTTGACCGGAGTTGGTGACGATATCTTTACCGCGACCAAGGTCTAGGGCTACTTGGAAAAACTCATCGTCGGTTAGATCTTCAGGGGTGTCATTGTCATTGCGGCCATAGTCTTGATTGCCGTAGATTTCGCCCTTGTTGACAATGGTGGTGGCAAGACCCGTGATATTATCTTCGTGGACAGCGCCACCAGTTGCAAAATCGGCGTAATCGCCGTCGCGATCCAAATCGACAATATCGTCGTCATTGCGCTCAATATAACCCCAAACAGTGCCGTCGATTTCACCTTGGTTGGTGATCACATTGCCAAACCAACCTGTGCCCACATCACCTTCGATGTAGCCTTTATTTGTGAGTTTTAGTACGCCAACGCCTGAGTGAATGGCCGCCCCTTGCCAATCGCCATCACCCCATGAAACGTTTTTACCGCCATAAATGTCGCCAGAGTTATTGACGGTAATCGTTGCGTAGCTGTCGTTGTTGATCCCTAAAAAATATGATTCAATAACGCCACCAGCTTTGTTATCGATTTTGATCTGCTTGCCAGCTTGATTGAGATTTGATTCGCTACCATCTCGAATTTCATCGGGGCCTTGGAAGCCATCGAAATTGAGGGCATGACGCCCACCTGCGATGTTTCCAGAGTTTACAACATTAAGTGCGACATTTGACTGCACGCCTTGTCGCTCGCCGGCGATAGTGCCTTCGGCGCCAACGGTTAACTTGCTATTTATCGTACTGAGAAAGTTATGAAATTCGATGCCATTTCCGTCACTGGGTTGCGATGGAGCATGCGTTGCCCATAATCCGCCATCTACTTTCACATCCCAAACACCACCACCCTGTATGCCAATCGCCGTCCAATTGTCTTCAACGTTGATAAAAGCATCGGCAGCGACGGTTAATTTATTTTTTCCGGCTGTGTTGTCGTAAAATGATTCCGTGCGAACGGTCCCGGTTGCGAATGTGAATGTTGCCATGATGGTTTCCTCCATTGAATGTTATCAATCGCGCAATAGCTTCGCGCTTGGAGTTGCATGGTAGTCGTCTTAAACAACGCGTAAATACCTCAGTTGGGATAGATTAACCGAATTGGCAACTACCCCACCCCCCCCTCCCGGCCTTTGGCCACTCTCTCCCACGAGGGGAGAGGGACTTGTTGAGCGAGCTCCCTATAAATTGTAAAGGGAAGTTGTATGGCGAGTCCCTCTCCCCTCGTGGGAGAGGGTGGCCAAAGGGGCGGGAGAGGGGGATGGTGTTAGATATCCCCTCTTGCCCAACCAGCCTTCGTCGCTAACCTAAAATCTTCAAACCGATCTTCTAAGATTGCAGATCTAATTCCCTGCATAAGCTCTTGATAATAGGCAATGTTTGCCCAAGACAAAAGCATCATGCCGAGAAGTTCACCGGATCTGGTGAGATGGTGGATATAGGCTCTGGAGTATTGTGAAAGGGCCGGACATTTGCTTTCCGCATCCAATGGGCGGATGTCTTCGGCGTGTTTTGCGTTGCGGAGATTGATTTTGCCAAAGCGCGTGAAGGCTTGGCCATGGCGGCCCGAGCGCGTGGGCATAACGCAATCAAACATATCAATACCGCGCGCCACAGCTTCCAGAATGTCATCTGGTGTGCCGACGCCCATGAGATAGCGCGGTTTGTCTTTTGGCAAAACCGGCGTGGTGAAGTCTAAAGTGCGGAGCATCAGCTCTTGCCCTTCACCCACGGCCAATCCGCCGACCGCGTAACCTTCAAAGCCGATGTCAATTAATCCCGCTGCACTGGTGTGACGCAGGCGTTCATTGACACCGCCTTGCACAATGCCAAAGTTTCCGCGACCGGGTTGCTCACCAAAAGCCTTGCGACTGCGAGCCGCCCAACGCAAGGAAAGCTGCATCGCTTTTTCCGCGTCCTGCTCAGTGTGAGGATATTCCAAGCATTGATCGAGCTGCATTTGAATATCAGAGCCCAGCAAGCGCTGAATATCCATGGCGCGCTCCGGGGTGAGCTCAAATTTGCGACCATCGATATGCGAAGCGAATGTAGCGCCCTGCTCCGTAATTTTCCGAATTTTGGAGAGCGACATGATTTGAAATCCGCCACTGTCGGTCAGGATTGGGCCGTCCCATCGGATTAATTTATGAAGGCCACCAAGTTTTTCAACGCGTTCTGCGCCGGGGCGCAACATCAAATGATAAGTGTTGCCGAGGATGATATCAGCGCCCGCCTCTTTCACCTGATCAAGATACATGCCTTTAACTGTGCCTACGGTTCCTACTGGCATGAACGCAGGTGTGCGAATGTCGCCGCGCCCAGTTTTCACCGTGCCAAGCCGTGCGTTGCCATCAGTTTTATGAAGATTGAAAGAAAACGTTTTGGTCATGGATTGGGGAATAGCAGGCTGCAATCGCCATAGGAATAGAAACGATAATTGTTTTTTATCGCATGTTCATAAGCCGCGCGCATGCGAGCCGTTCCAGCGAAGGCGGAGACCAGCATGAAGAGTGTTGATTTCGGTAGATGGAAGTTGGTGATGAGTGCGTCAGCAGAGTTGAATTTGTAGCCGGGTGTAATGAAGATTTCCGTTGTGCCGGTGAAGGGTTGAAGGTTCGCACTTTCGAGAAGCCTGAGGGATGTTGTTCCCACCGCCACAATGCGTCCGCCGTTTGCTCTCACGGATTTGAGGCGCACTATGGTTTCAGCGGTAACTTCGCCCCATTCGGCGTGCATTTTGTGGTTATCGGTGTCTTCGACTTTTACAGGCAAGAAGGTTCCTGCGCCAACATGCAGGGTTACATATTCTATAGCAATTCCAGCGGCTTGCAGTTTTAACATGAGGTCTGGTGTGAAGTGTAAACCTGCTGTTGGTGCGGCCACAGCGCCTGATTTTTCAGCGAAAATGGTTTGGTAATCGGTTTGGTCTTGGGCATCAACGCCGCGTTTTCCTTCGATGTAAGGTGGCAGTGGCATGCGGCCTTCTCTGGCGATTGCAGCATCGAGTTCGACGCCTGAAACTTCAAAGCGCAACGTGATTTCGCCCGCTTCGCCTTTTTCTTGAACCATAGCTTCAAGCGAGCCAAATCGGAGCTTGTCGCCAGCTTGCAGTTTTTTGCCGGGCTTGGCGAAAGCTTTCCACGTTGCGCTATCAAGGCGGAGGTGGAGGAGTGCTTCAATTTTTGGTGTTGTGTTGTTGCGCCCAAAACGCACGCCAGTCAGGGCGGCGGGGATGACACGGGTGTTATTGAAAACAAGCACATCGCCTGCGCGGAGTAGCGTTGGCAGGTCGGCAATGGTTAAGTCTTGGAATTGGTCATTGACGACGAGGAGCTTTGCAGATTCGCGCGGAAACGCAGGACGCAAAGCGATCTGCGTCGGTGGGAGATCGAAGTCAAAATCAGCTACGCGCATGGTTAAATCGGGTGGCCCTCATCCGCTCTGTCGGGCACCTTCTCCCATGCGAAGGCGCAAGGGAGAAGGCCAATAAAATTAGACTTCTCCCGTTTGTTCTTACAAATGGGAGAAGGTGCCCGAAGGGCGGATGAGGGCCGCTGCCTTTACTTTGCGTCAGCTGCCACTTGCATCTTCACAATCTTGTCCGGGTTTTGCACAGGCTCGCCGCGCTTCAAACCGTCGACCAATTCCATACCGGACGTAACCCGACCCCAAACTGTGTATTGCTTATCCAAGAACCGCGCTTCATCAAACACGATGAAGAACTGGCTGTTGGCAGAGTTAGGACTGGACGAACGCGCCATCGAGCAAATGCCGCGGATGTGAGGCTCTGCTGAAAATTCTGCTTTCAAGTCCGGGCGCTTCGAGCCACCCATACCTGTGCCGGTTGGGTCGCCGCCTTGGGCCATGAAGCCTTCGATAACGCGGTGAAACACGATGCCGTCATAAAAGCCTTCGCGGGTGAGTTCCTTGATATGCGCCACATGGCCCGGAGCCAACTTTGGCAAAAGTTCGATGGTGACGCGGCCCTTGGCCAAATCCATGTAGAGGGTGTTTTCGAGATCGGACATTATTGCACAGTTACCTTTGTCATTTTATCTGGGTTTGCGGGTGGTTCACCCTTTTGAATCTTATCAACGCAGGCCATGCCAGCGTCGTCTACTTTGCCCCAAACGGTGTATTGACCGTTAAGGAATCCGCCTTCAGCTAGCATCACGAAGAACTGGCTGTTGGCGCTATCTGGGCTTTGCGAACGCGCCGCACCAACCACGCCACGGGCGAAGTTTTCTGGGGTGAACTCGGCTTTCAGGTCTGGCTCTTGGCTTCCGCCCATGCCGGTTCCCGTTGGGTCGCCAGTTTGCGCCATGAAACCATCGATCACGCGGTGAAACACCACGCCGTCATAAAAACCAGACCCTGCCAACTTGATGGCGCGTTCAACATGGTTTGGCGCTAAATCGGCGCGTAATTGAATGGTAAAGCTGCAAGCTTGGCTGGTCTCAACAACCAGTTTATCTGCGGCTACGGCAGGGCTTGCCGCGGCTAAGGCCAATAAGCCAATCAGCCCAAATTTTTTCATGTCGTCTCTCCTATTGAAGTTGCGTCGTGGTAATACAGTCGGCCGCACACTGCAACTGTTTAGGGGCTTTTTTTTACAGCGTTGCTCACCAATATTTGCGCTTCCTTTGGCAGAAATAGCGCCGTGTCGCCACCCATTTTAGCAATTTGTTTGACCAGCGACGAGGCAATCATACGCGTGGCCGGAGATGCGGCTAGAAATATTGTTTCAATGTCAGGTGCGAGTGCGCCGTTCATTTGGCCCATTTGGACTTCGTAATCGAAATCAGAAGCATCGCGAAGGCCGCGAATAATGAGACCAGCATGGGCTTTGCGGGCGGCGTCTACGGCGAGATTATCAAACGTGACGACAGTGATTTTCATACCTGTGTGTTCGGCGATTGGCTTGGTCACTTGTTCTAATAAGTTCACTCGCGCATCCGCAGATAACAGCGCATTTTTGGCGGCGTGTAACCCAACCCCTAACACAAGTTTATCAACTAACCTTGCCGCGCGCGCAATGATATCGAGGTGGCCATAGGTTACGGGATCAAATGAGCCGGGGTAAAATCCAGTGCGGTTCATGTTCTATCGTCCTCGCAAAATCATCCAAATTGCACCCGCAGCCAAACAAAGACCGCTGGTTATTTCGATAGTCCTGATCCGCGATTTTGACAACCATGTTCCAGCGGAGCCCGCCAGCACTGCGTAAGTCAAATCTGTCACACAGGCGATTGTCACAAAGCTGGCACCGAGAAACATGGTTTCTTGGGCGGCGTTTCCACCCTTGGTTAGGAATGGCGGAATGATCATGCCAAAAAGCACTAATACTTTTGGATTGGTGATCGTGACCACAAAAGCTTGCGCAATTAAACTTCCATTTTGGCGTGGAGCCGCTTCTATGGATCGGAGTTTCCCATCAGAGTTGAATAGTTTGTAAGCTAACCATAAGAGATAAAGCGCCCCGGCATAGCGCAAGATATCAAACCATGTGCCCATCACGCTGATTGTTGCTGTAAGGCCCACAGCAGCAACGCCCACCCAAATCAATCCCGCTGCAACCGTGCCGACGACATTAGCAAGCCCCGCTTTCACCCCATAGCGCAAACTATTGGCGATGATCACAGTTACTGTAGGCCCCGGAACTGCCGCAAGTGCGAGGGCTGCGAGGCAAAATGTGAGATAGGTTTCTGGTGTCATGATGACAGAAGGTTAGCAGGAATTTGATCAAGCGCAATTATTGTCAGACAGGCCCTCATCCGGCGTTTCACGCCACCTTCTCCCGCA
>JAYUOP010000264.1:0-2454 GCA_043760745.1 Hyphomicrobiales bacterium | reverse complement strand
ATTGATTTCAACCCAGCAATAGCATTTGAATTCATCGGCCTTCCCGCCAATTGTTCATAGCGAGAAAGATCAATACCCTCCGCCACGCGAAGCCCCATGAGCACATATTCTGTTGCTTGTTCTGATGGTATCACGGTCACATTTTCAATCACACCATGACCGCCCGCCTGAACCATAGTCCGCCAAGTTTCGGGGTGTTTTTCACACACCAATGCAAGGCGGTTATCCCCAGACGCAATCCGACTATGCGCACCAGGTCCGCAGCCAGCGTATTCACCATATCGCCAATAAAGCAAATTATGCTGAGATTCTTGACTCGGCATTGCGTGATTGGAAATCTCGTAATTTGAAAGACCTGCTGCTTCCGTCATCTCTTGCGTCAGATCATAGAGATCTGTGGCCGTGTCGTCTTGCGGAATAATGAGTTTCCCTGCTGCATGCAGATCGGCATAGCGGGTGCCGGGCTCAATCGTCAGCTGATAAAGCGACATATGACCTTGTTGCTCCGAGAGTGCTTGCGCCAATTCTGCCCGCCATTGTGGAATGGATTGTCCGGGCCTTGCGTAAATCATATCAAAGGAAACGCGTGGAAAAATTTTTGCCGCCAGCCGAAATGCTTGTAAGGCCTCTTCGGGCGTATGTTGACGACCGAGCGCAGTTAAATCTTCCTGCACCAAAGCCTGCACGCCAACGGACGCGCGATTGACCCCGGCACTGCGATACCCGCGAAAATTTTCCGCTTCAACGCTGGTCGGATTTGCCTCAAGTGTTATTTCTGCATCTGACCGCACTGACCAAAGCCCTGCAATATGATCAAGCACATGAGCTACAGCTTCCGGCGGCATCAGCGAAGGCGTGCCACCACCAAAAAATATACTCGACACCACGCGCCCCGGTGTAAGGCGATGGAGCCACGTCAATTCCGTACTCAATGCACGCGCAAAACTCATCGCATCAACCGGCTCGTGGCGCACGTGACTATTGAAATCACAATAGGGGCATTTGGCCTTGCAAAATGGCCAATGCACATAAATCCCAAAAGCAGAATTAGAAGAGGTCACGGAACATCAAATCTAATGCGCGCCCACGATGGGAAATCGCATTCTTTGCGTCATGGGTCATCTCGCCAAAAGTTTGTGTGGTCCCAGCCGGCATAAACACCGGATCATAGCCATGGCCAATGTACCCCCGCGGAGGCCACACCAATGTGCCGGGAGCTTGCCCCACATAAACCCGTTCTGTGCCATCAGGCCAAAGCACACAGAGCGTGCACATGAATGCACCTTGGCGCTGAGCGGGTTCGGTTGCTCCAATTGCTTGTAGTTTTTCCTCAACTACTCGCATGGCCATATTCCAATCGCGATTCGGTCCAGCCCAATCAGCCGTATAAACCCCGGGTTCCCCGTTCAGCGCATCAACGCAAAGCCCTGAATCATCTGCCAGCGCAATAAGCCCGGTTGCCTTCATCGCGGCCTGCGCTTTGATGCGCGCATTGCCCACAAAAGTGTTTTCGGTTTCTTCTGGTTCGGCCAAATCAAGCGCGCCCGCTGAAACAACATTCATGCCATAGGGCGCAAACAGCTCAGTGAATTCTTCCAGCTTGCCTTTATTATGGGTGGCGATCACAATTTTTTTGCCAGTCAGTTTTAAGCTCATGCGATACAAGCCTTCTGCATATCAACCAAAGTGCCAATACCGCCGCGCGCTAAGCTTAAGAGTTCTAAGAACTTCGCTTCGGAAAACGGTGAACCTTCCGCCGTACCTTGAATTTCAACAATGCCGCCAGAACCCGTCATGACAAAATTAGAATCCGTTTCGGCGGCGGAGTCTTCAATGTAGTCCAGATCAAGCACACAATCTTCGCCGTAAATACCTGCAGAAATCGCTGCCACATGATCTTTCAATGGCCAAGTCTTAAACATATCCCGCGCTTGCATCCATTTCAGGCAATCATGCAAGGCAACCCAACTTCCAGTGATGGCAGCCGTGCGTGTGCCGCCATCCGCTTGGATCACATCGCAATCCAAAGTGATTTGCTTTTCACCAAGTGCTTCCAAATCAACCACTGCACGAAGTGAGCGACCAACGAGGCGCTGAATTTCCTGGGTACGGCCAGATTGTTTGCCAGCGGTTGATTCGCGGCGCATGCGGTCTCCAGTGGCCCGTGGCAGCATGCCATATTCCGCCGTAACCCAACCTTTGCCCCCACCTTTGAGCCATGGTGGAACCCGCTCTTCTAAACTTGCTGTGCACAAAACATGCGTATCGCCAAATTTGATCAAGCAAGAACCCTCTGCATGTTTCGAATAATTGCGCTCAAAGCTAACGCTGCGAAGTTGATTATGAAGACGGCCGGATGGGCGCATGGTGATTTTCCTTTGTGTGTTTGAGGCTTCATAGAGATAAGATTGACCTCCGCCAACTTGATTTCTACACTAGGGCCATGACACTTAT
>JAYUOP010000263.1:0-5980 GCA_043760745.1 Hyphomicrobiales bacterium | reverse complement strand
GCTGGATAGAAGTTTGGGGCAAGGTCAAAGGAAATCCTCTACCAATCACATATTCTCAAGTTTCGCGTAGAGGACGATGACGTAGTTCCACCGGAAATACTGTTCCTGGCATTCAACTCTCCAGTTGTTCAAGCGCAGATACGTTCGTTCCAATTTACAGCGGATATTATTGACACCATCGGTCGCCGCTACAAAGAGATTCAGATTCCGATCATTAAGGACAAAGCTACCTCAGCGCGACTTGCCGTTGAGGTAAAATCTGCGCTTGAAAAGCGAGTGATTGGAAAGGCAGTTATCAAGCAGGCTCCTCTGCTGATTGAAGCTTGCCTTAAGTTGGGGACAACGGCGCCATTTGATGAATTCTTGGGTTTGGATGAGGATGGCCTTCGTGCAGCCCTCGTATCAGATACTGTAACGTTGGAATTCGGCGGATTCGAAGCCACTTTTGTTCGGTCCTCAAGTATCCAAAGTAACATCTACCTGCCGAAGTACTATGACCCTGAGATTATCTCTGAGCTTGGCGAGCTCTCGGCAAACTGTGAGATTGTTTCAATCGCCGACTTGGTTGATCGTGGATTAATTGAAGTTAAAACAGGACACGAGGTGGGCAAGCTTGCTTATGGAACCGGCGAAATACCGTTCTTGCGCACAAGTGATTTTGCGAACTGGGAGATAAAACACGACCCAAAGCAACTCGTGGGGCAGGAAGTTTTCGATCAATATTCGTCGAAGCAAGATTTAAGCCCCTATGATATTCTGCTGGTCCGGGATGGAACTTACCTTGTGGGTTCGTCAACGATAGTTCAGCCCACCGACGTTCCAGCCTTGTTCTGTGGTGGCCTATACCGAATTCGAAGTATCGATCACGACGCCTTGGATCCATACTTGCTGTTGGGCGTTCTTAACTCTTACATAGTCAAGCGGCAGTTCCGGGCCAAGCAGTTCACTAGGGATGTGATCGACACCCTCGGCAAGCGCTTGTTCGAAGTGCACCTGCCTTGGCCGAAGGACGACAGGTTTCGCGGTCAGCTTGCCGATCGTATTCGTGCGGTTGTTGAGGAACGCACGTTGGCAAGGGACAGACTTAAGCTCCTGTCTTCTCAATACGCACCGCTAGAGTGATGATAGGCAGACACGGCGGCCATCAATGATTACCAAACATTCCCAATAGCTTGCTGCACAACTTCCATGCGACTCTCCGCGCATGCGCAGCCTGCTCCCCCTCCTATTCAGCGCTCCCGGCACACGTGTGTTTGACGCTGCGGGAGAGAAAAGAGGACGCTTCCCTTTGATTGGCATTTTTCCTTTCAGGTTAAACTTGTTTCAATCCTCACCCCCTAAGCTCGCTATCGAACGGCGAATAGCCCCTAATATTCTCGTTAATCTCCAGCGGCGTTAACAGCGACGGTGCCGCGCGTTGGGCGCAGTTTTTGCGGTTGCAGAGTTTGCAGTTGAGGCCAATGGGTGTGGGGTTAATGTTTTTTAAATCCATGCCTTTGCTGTAAATCAGGCGGTGCGCGTGTTTGATTTCGCATCCCAAGCCCACAACAAATTGTGGCTCAGTTTCGCCCCAAGGCTTAACCTGCCGCCCGACAGTTCGCGCGATGGAAAACCAGCGGGTTCCATCCGGCAATTCCACAATCTGGGTTTCTATGCGTCCGGGATTTTGGAATGTGCTGTGAATATTCCAAAGAGGACACGTGCCGCCAAATTTGGCGAATGGAAAACTCCCCGATGAAAATCGTTTGGACACATTGCCCGCATTATCAATCCGGACCATGAAGAACGGAACATTCTTTGTTGATGATTTGGCCAACGTGGTGAGCCTATGAGCCACCTGTTCAAAGCTCGCCGAAAACCGGGCGCTGAGAACTTCCACATCATATCCCACCTCTTCGGCGGCTTGCATGATTTGGCCTGCGGGCATCATTAAAGCCGCCGCAAAATAATTAGCGAGCGAAATCCGCGCCAGTTTTTGGCTCGGCTCGTTCGCTAAACTTGCAGCCCCCGTTAGCCGCTCAAAGACGTGCCCCAACTCCAACAAGCCCAAATGAAATGCGACTTGAAATAACCGCCCGGAAGGATCAATCAACTCCGACAGCATAATTTTTTTACGATGCATATCAAAGCGCCGCAGGGTTTTTCCCATCACACTGATCGGCATAATTTGAACGCGCACATCATGCCGGTTCATCAGGCGGGCAATAATCGCTTCATATTGCAAACCATCAATGGCCACCAATTCCAAATTGATCTGATCAGCGGCGGCTTCAAGCTCTGGAAAGTGATTATTGGCGCGTTGCAAAAACGCGCGCACATTTTCAATGGGGTCGTCAATGCCTGTCAAGCTTGGTTCACTGCGATCATTTTCAACAACGCCATTGAGGTGCAGCGATTGCAACTCAAGCAACTTCGCATAAGCCGCGTAAAGCTTTGAAACCGCCGCCCCCACCGTTGGCACGGTTTCAGACAGCAAACGAATATCATTGCGCGAAATGGGATTGGCTTGAAACAGCGCGTCCGCAAAAACCTCTTCCAACTCCGCCGTCGACCGCATTTCCTCGGCTTGTGCAAAACTGCTGGGATCAACGCCATAGGTTTCCGATAGCTTGATCAGCAATTGCGCTGTAACCGGGCGTTGGTTGCGCTCAACCAGATTGAGATAGCTCACCGATATGCCAAGCTCAACCGCCATAGCGCTTTGCGACATCGCCAATTCGCTGCGCAAATTACGCAATCGCGCGCCCGCCAAAATCTTGCGCCGAAGATTTTCTTCCATGTCTGTCATCCTTTGACAAATAGTATGATTTTTACAATAGACACAAAGTCAAGTTTTTACAACTAGACCTTCGGGTAGGTTTGTCTGTCTTGTTCGCAACTGCAAAATAAATGATCTTCGGCTCATCAACCAACTGAGGGCACTGCATCATGACCAACCCAACATTCGCCAATCTCGTTCCGGGCGCACCAAAAGGCCGCTTTGACGGCATCAATCGCCCCTACTCGCCTGCAGATGTCGCCAAGTTGCGGGGGTCGGTCACCGTAGCCCACACACTCGCTGAGCGCGGCGCAAACAAGCTCTGGGATCTCTTGCAAACCGAACCCCATATCCACGCCCTTGGCGCTGTAACCGGCAACCAGGCCATGCAAATGGTGCGCGCTGGCCTCAAAGCGATTTACCTTTCCGGCTGGCAGGTCGCCGCCGACGCGAACACCGCCGGAGCCATGTACCCCGACCAATCGCTCTACCCCGCCAACGCCGCGCCCGAGCTATGCCGCCGCATTAACCGCACCCTTCGCCGCGCCGATGAAATCGAAACGGCTGAAGGCAATGTATCCCGCGATTGGTATGCGCCAATAGTCGCCGACGCGGAGGCCGGATTTGGCGGGCCATTGAACAGCTTTGAAATCATGAAAGCCTTCATTGAGGCTGGCGCATCCGGCGTACACTTTGAAGACCAACTCGCCTCTGAAAAGAAATGCGGTCATTTGGGCGGCAAAGTTTTGATCCCCACCGCCGCGCATTTACGGAACCTCGTCGCCGCACGATTGGCAGCGGACGTGATGGGTGTTCCCACTTTAACCGTAGCCCGGACCGACGCTGAATCCGCGCAATTGCTCACTTCCGATATCGATGAGCGCGACCGTCCATTCATTGTGGAAGGCGACCGCACACCAGAAGGTTTCTTCCGCTTGAAGCCAGGCTCAGGATTGGACCACTGCATTTCGCGCGGGCTCGCTTACGCCGAAATCGCCGATCTCTTGTGGTGGGAAACCTCGCACCCTGATTTGGGAGATGCCAAAAAATTCGCCGAAGCCGTGCACAAGAAATATCCCGGCAAACTGCTCGCCTACAATTGTTCGCCATCCTTCAATTGGCAAAAGAAATTGGACGATGCCACAATCAAGAAGTTCCAACGTGAGCTTGGCGCTATGGGTTACAAATTCCAATTCGTAACGCTGGCTGGCTTCCACTCCTTAAACCATTCCATGTTTGAATTGGCCAAGGGATACGAAGCGCGCGGCATGGATGCATATTCCGAATTACAACAGGCAGAATTCGCGTCCGAAGCCAAAGGCTACACCGCCACAAGGCATCAGCGCGAAGTGGGCACCGGATATTTTGACCAAGTCGCAATGACCATTTCGAGCGGAAAATCTTCAACCACCGCCATGCACGAATCCACCGAAACCGCGCAATTCAAAGCCGCTGCAGAATAAGGAACCCGAAAATGTTGAGCATTAAATCCGAAGATACCATCCAATGCGATAATCTTTCCGATCACCAACATCAAAGCATTCAAGCCTTGGCCACCAACATTGAAAACCTCAATGCCGCCATGCGCGACGCCGTAAACGCTGGCCTCTCAATCGAACTCCAACGCACCGCCAGACACCACCACGCGAGCGGCTTCTGGGGCGATCTGGTTTCCCCGCAGATTGTTAAACGGAGCTAATGGTTGTGCCGTATGAGGTGGGCAACCACCTCACACCAACCAAAGCGCTGCTAACCCCAAAAACGCAAAGAACCCGACGACGTCGGTGACTGTGGTTACAAATGTCCCCGACGCGATCGCGGGGTCGATGTCAAAATGATCGAGCGCCAAAGGCACGGCAATTCCGGCCAAAGCTGCAGCCACGAGGTTAATCACCATGGCCGCCGCAATGACGAGCCCTAGCTTATCCGAGCCAAACCACGCCCACGCAAATAGGCCAATGATCACCGCGAACAACACGCCATTGATCAAGCCCACTGAGCTTTCGCGCAAAGCCACCCGCGCCGCATTGAGTGGACCCAGTTGCCGGGTGGCCAACGCCCGCACGGCAACGGTCATGGTCTGGGTTCCTGCATTTCCACCCATGGAGGCAACGATGGGCATGAGGATGGCGAGCGCTACCATTTGCTCTAGTGTGGATCCAAACCACGAGATCACCCATGACGCTAAAATCGCCGTCAATAAATTTACAAACAACCAAGAAAACCGCGAGCGCGTTGTCTCCCAAACACTATCTGTGATGGTTGCTTCAGATCCCACACCACCAAGATGCAAAATATCATCTTCGGCTTCTTCCTGCATAACATCTACAATGTCATCCACCATCAGCATGCCCACCAACCGCCCGCCGCTATCAACCACAGCCGCTGACACCAAATTATATTGCTCAAACTTATAAGCAATGTCGGCCTGTTCATCGGTCACCGCAAAAACCGTTTGCTCTTCATTCATGATGAGTGAAATTTTCTGGTCGCGTCCTGCCCGCAATAAGCGGCTCAATGGAACCACGCCCAGCAAATGCGCACCGGGATCAGTCACATAAATTTCCACAAAATCATCGGGCAAATCTTTAACGGTGCGAATATGGTCAACCGCTTTGCCAACCGTCCATAAATCCGGAACAGCCACAAACTCAGTTTGCATCAACCGGCCAGCCGAATAATCCGGATAATCAAGGCCGCGATTAAGTGTTTCACGATCCTCTTTTGAAACCCGCGCAAGAATTTCTACCTGATCATCGCGGTCCAAATCTTCAAGCAAATAGAGCGCGTCGTCGGTATCAAGCTTCTTAATGGCAGACGCGATCACTTCGTTTGGAAGTGCTTCCATCAGCGCATCGCGCACGGCTTCGTCAAGCTCTGGCAACGCCTCAGCATCAAAACTGCGACCCAAAATCGTGATGAGTTTTACCCGGTCATTGGGTTCCAAAACTTCGATGAGATCGGCCAGATCGGCCGCATGCAAATCACGGGTTAAAACACGCGCTGCTTTATTATCCTGAGTGTTGAGCGCTTCAGCAACTTCGCGCATAAACTCCGGCTTGAATGCGCCCCATTCATCGCGCAATTCAACAATGCTTAGAATATCTGTCATGGTTCGCCACCCTGCCCTGTGAAATCACTATATTGCCAATCGCCTACAACCCTCTCAAAAGGATTCTGCGAACGAAGGCAAGGCATAATGACACTCGATAACAAAGCAAA
>JAYUOP010000262.1:0-16407 GCA_043760745.1 Hyphomicrobiales bacterium | reverse complement strand
CCCTATAAAAAGCAATGGGCGAAAACCATTGGCGGCGAGCCACCGATTTCTGCCGACGGTCATGAAGATACTTTATTGCTGACCCCTGCGAGTCATGGGACCGATGGGTTTTTTATTGCGATTTTGCAGAAGGATTGAGTGCAGTGCTGGGACAGTTTGCTTCCTCCATCTTAACAACCAGTGAGATGGCAAACTGTCCCCAATCTGACATATTGGTTACAAGCTCCCCGGGCCATCCTTCAAGCAGGTGGCATAAACGGTGTAGCTGGCAAAACCGGAATCGCCGGAATAGGCCAAGGCTTCTTTATCGCATTCTTCAAGGCGGGGTTTTTCGGCTTTGGCGGTGAGATCGGCAAGGCTTGCTTTGCCTTCTTCTTCCATTGCGGTGCATTCCGCCACATTCATACTGTTATTGTCAAACTGCCATTGGCATTGTTTGGCAATATCAAATGGCAAAGGGGCGGATTGGGCAAAAGCTGGTGAAGTTAGGCTTAGAATAGCGGCGGCAAGAATAAAACGCATGTGTGGCTCCCGGTTAAAAAGTGGTCCCTAAACTAACTTCGTGACAAAAATTTGGCCATAGCGCGAAGGGTTTCTTCGCTGACGTGATGCTCAATGCCTTCGGAGTCGATACGGGCGGTTTCCTCGCTCACACCCAAGCCCAATAAAAACCGTTCCACAATCTGGTGTTTGCGCTTGCCGTCATCAGCCATTTTCCAGCCGTCACCAGTCAAGAAGATTGCGCGATAGGGTTCTTGGGTAACTAAACCTTGATCGACCAAACGTTTGAGTGTTTTCACAACCGTTGCATTTGCCACGCCAAGTCGCATGGCCAAATCAGTGCAGCGCGCTTCGCCGCGCTCATCGATAAGCTCGGCAATCATCTCAACATAATCTTCTGCCAACTCAGCCGAGTGAGCGGCTCGGACTTGCTTAAAGGCGGCTGAGCGAAGTTTTGGTGAGGTGATTTTGCGGGGCGTTGATTTCATTATTCTCGCTATTTAGCCTATTGCATATAAGTTAGCCTATGCTAAACATTAGTTAGCTTATGCTAAACTTTAGTATCTCTCGGGAGTGTGCTATGTCGATTGAAACGCAAAACAGTGGCTGGTTGAGAGACCGCGGCGAGCCTTCGCTGGTTGATGTGTTTCGTTCTATTGCCGTCAATAAATCAGGCGGCACATTCCGCCGCGCACTCGCCTTTGTCGGCCCGGGATATCTGGTTTCGGTTGGCTATATGGACCCCGGCAATTGGGCCACCTCGATTGCAGGCGGCGCGCAGTTTGGCTATGCGCTTTTGTTTGTGGCACTGCTCTCCAATATCATGGCGATTATCTTACAGTCTTTATGCGCAAGATTGGCCATCGCATCGGGGCGCGATTTAGCGCAAGCGTGCCGGGATGCTTTCCCAAAATCGGTGTCATTTATTTTGTGGCTGTTCGCCGAAATTGCAATCATAGCGACTGACATCGCCGAAGTGGTCGGCACGGCCATTGGCCTCAATCTGCTGTTTGGAATTCCTCTCGAAATCGGCGTGATCATTACAGCGCTGGATGTGTTTTTGATTTTGTGGTTGCAGCGCTTAGGTTTTCGCTGGATTGAAGCTTTTATCATCGCATTGCTCGGCGTTATCTTTGTGTGCTTCTTTTTCCAAATTGCCATGGCGGACCCAGATTGGGGTGGCGTTATTCGCGGTTTTGCGCCGACGGTTGATATCGTTGGTAATCCACAAATGCTGTATCTGGCGCTCGGTATTATTGGGGCCACTGTGATGCCGCATAATCTCTATCTGCACTCAGGTATTGTGCAAACGCGGGCCTATGGCGAAACGCTTCCTGAAAAGCGCGAAGCCTTGCGCTTTGCCACCTGGGACTCAACGATTGCCTTGATGTTTGCGCTTTTGGTGAACGCATCTATTTTGATTTTGGCAGCAGCTACGTTTTACAAAACCGGGCGCACAGACGTTGCAGAATTAGGCGATGCACACGCCATGTTAGCCCCGCTTTTAGGCTCGCTCTTAGCGCCAAAACTATTTGCGATTTCATTATTGGCTTGTGGTTTGAACTCTACTGTTACTGCAACCATGGCCGGGCAAATTGTCATGGAGGGCTTCCTCGATATCAAACTTCCGGCATGGCTCCGGCGTTTGATCACCCGCATGATTGCAATTGTTCCAGCAGCAGGCGTTACGCTGTATTATGGCGCCGAAGGAACAGGAACCTTGCTCATCCTCAGCCAAGTCGTTCTTGCATTTCAGCTCCCCTTTGCAATTGTACCATTGGTGATGTTTACCAGAGACAATGCCAAAATGGGCGCATTGGTAGCACCGGGCTGGCTTACGATCGTTTCAGCGTTGATTGCCGGGTTGATCATAGCTCTCAACATGAAGTTGTTATGGGACTTAGCTACAGGCTAACATCTTGCGGACTCCGGCATTCTCCCTTAAATGCCCGACATGCAAAACAATATTCTGATCATTGATTTCGGTTCACAAGTTACTCAGCTCATAGCGCGGCGGGTGCGCGAGATGGGGGTTTATTCGGAGGTTGTGCCGTATCAGAAATCTGAGGCGGCATTTCATGTGATGAAGCCTCAAGCAGTGATCCTTTCGGGCGGGCCAGATTCGGTCACGCGGGAAGGTTCCCCCCGCGCGCCACAAGCGGTGTTTGATGCGGGCATTCCGATCATGGCAATTTGCTATGGGCAACAGACCACAGCGGTACAGTTAGGTGGTGTTGTTGAAGGCGGTCATGCGGCGGAATTTGGCCGGGCTGATATTGAGATCAAAGAACAAAGCGCCTTGTTTGATGGGCTGTGGAAAGTGGGCGAGCGCTATCCCGTGTGGATGAGCCACGGAGATCGCGTTACGAAATTGCCGAAAGGGTTTACGGTCAAAGCGACTTCTGAAAATGCGCCATTTGCCATTGCTTCTGACGAAGCCCGGCGGATTTATACAACGATGTTTCACCCCGAAGTGGTGCATACGCCGGATGGTGCAGCGCTCTTGAAAAACTTTGTCATTGGCATTGCGGGTTGCGTGCCTGATTGGACGATGGCTAATTTCCGGCAAGAAGCCATTGCACGCATTCGGGCGCAGGTGGGCAAAGGCAGGGTGCTTTGCGGTCTCTCAGGCGGTGTCGATTCTTCTGTTGCCGCTTTACTCATTCATGAAGCGATTGGCGATCAACTGACTTGCGTTTTTGTTGATCATGGTCTGATGCGGCTTGATGAAGCCAAAGAGGTCGTCTCAATGTTTCGCGAGCATTACAATTTGAATTTGGTGCATGTGAATGCAGCCGATTTGTTCATTGATGCCTTGGAAGGTGAAGCCGATCCTGAAACCAAACGCAAAACCATTGGCCGCCTTTTCATTGAAGTGTTTGAGGCCGAAGCTAAGAAACTCGGCGGCGCTGATTTCTTGGCGCAAGGTACATTGTATCCGGATGTGATTGAGAGCGTGTCGTTCACCGGTGGCCCGTCTGTAACCATTAAGAGCCATCATAACGTCGGCGGCCTTCCAGATCGTATGAAGATGAAACTGGTTGAACCCTTGCGCGAACTCTTCAAAGATGAGGTGCGAAAACTCGGCCAAGAGCTTGGTTTACCAGCGAAATTTGTTGGTCGTCATCCGTTTCCTGGTCCCGGATTAGCCATTCGTTTGCCGGGTGGTGTGACCCGCGAGAAGCTCGCGATTTTACAAAAAGCTGATGCAATCTATCTCGATGAAATTCGCAAAGCTGGATTATATGACGTGATCTGGCAGGCGTTTTCAATTCTGTTGCCGGTGCAAACAGTGGGCGTTATGGGCGATGGGCGGACCTATGACCGGGTTCTGGCTTTGCGCGCAGTTACATCAGTCGACGGTATGACAGCGGATTTCTATCACTTCGATATGAACTTTTTAGGCCGCGCTGCCACCCGCATCATCAATGAAGTCAAAGGCATCAATCGCGTAGTGTACGATGTCACCAGCAAACCACCGGGCACAATTGAGTGGGAGTGATTTGATGGTCTTAAGTTACGCGAATATGCCAAGCGTAGCCTTTATGTGACATTGCGAATGTGGTTTTTCGACTGTGCAGTGCTGCTTGTTGCTTAACAAAGGTTTGCAATGATTGGCGCGGGGTTACGTGGAATTGACGTAACCAAGAATGCAAGATCGTTCGGCTAAAACTTGGTAGTTGATCGCACTGGCCGAAATCAACAATATGAAGCTCGCCGTTTGGGGATAAAAACTTCATGGCGTGGGCAATTGCATTTTCCCAATCGGGGATCATCGACAACGTATAAGAGAAATAAATACGATCGAATTTTTCTTGGCCGAAAATTTTATGACCATCGAAGTTCAGCGCATCAGCTTGCGCGAGTTTTACGCGCTTAGCGAGATTACTCCGGATTACGCCAGCTGTCGCACTTTTCAACATTTCGTCTGAGATATCGAAGCCATAGAAAGTAGCATCCGGAAAACGTAAAGCGGATTTGATTATATTTCGCCCCGTACCGCATCCTATTTCCAGAACCTTTGCATTTTTTGGAGGTGCTAGATTATTGATCATGTCATCGCGACCGAGGAGATAATATGCGCGGGTCACATCATAGATGTGGCGCTGCAGGCGATACATCCGGTCCATCGCTAACTTCTGCCCATTGAGGGCAGGGCTGCTTTCAATCGTTGAATTGATAGACATGGAAGCCACCATAAATTGAAGATCGGTCCTTTAGGTTTAGCGCGGTGGACAAATCAGAAAGGTAAGTCCAGCAATCCAATGTCGCGGGCAGAACGCGACCTGGCAGTATTGTTTGCTCACCGGCGGTACGGAAAATCACTCGTGCACCTGGTGCAGCAGCGTGCGTAATCGCAGACCAAAGTTCATTCAGTTGCTCGTCATTCATCCAGTCTTGTGCATCCAGCAACACAAACCGATGCGCTGAAGATTTTGGCATTTTTGCAATTGTGCCCGTCAATGACGCATGCAACATGGTGATACGGCCCGCGCGCTGACGCAATGTGTTGAATTGTTTTTGCTGCAAGTAGGGCGGTAATGGACCATTTGCATTTGGCGCATAGCCACGCGTGAAGGCTTGCCACGCAAAATAGTTTTCGGCGATTGGAAAGTCACAGCTGAGTTTTTCAAGGCGGGCCCGCAAGACCTCGGCCATGGGTTTGCCATCAGACAAAGCTTCATATTGCGATGGTGGAATGCCAAGGCCAAATAGAGATGCGCGATAACTGGTCAACCAGCGCACGATGCGGCTATCGATTAAGGGCGCAATTTCAGTGTTAAAATAGGCGCGCTGTTCATCCATTGATGTGCAGTCGGTGAGGCGTTTTATGTCTTTGCCAGCGATCTTTGATAAGAAATGGCCAATGCCAATGAAGCGGCCAAGCATACCATGGCGATAAATGTTTTTGGCAAAAAGTGACAAACGACGGCGGCCGTTCGGCAATCGACTTTCCCAGTGCTTACGGGTTTGATCATCGAGATTGTCACGCAAAAAAGCATCAAACTGCACATAGTTCTCGCGGGATTTTGCTTCACCAAAGAACTGGTAAAAACTTTTCCAATCGGGAAAGTTTTGTAAGCCTGCGATTTTTAGTTTCACAAGCGCCACATGAGCGGGGCTTAAGTCGACAGCGGTGATTTTTGCAGGATTGGCAGTGAGGTAGCTTAGAATGTTGCATCCGCCCGACGAAATCGCAACGATGTGATGGTGGGGTTCTAACATCATGGCGGCCATGTCAACCTCGGGATCTTCCCAGATCTGCGCGTAGACCAGTCCATTGAAGGCTTTGGTGAAGGTCCGTTCGAGGATGCCTTCGACTGAAAATTTTTTGTTTTTATGGACCGCATCGCCCAATAATTGTTTGGCTTGTTGGCGCGGTTTATCGAGGGTTACGGCTTGGGTCATTGCGATTCCATCAATTGCATTTCATGAAATCGTAGTATTTTTGTCATGTGACGGTTGTGTCTCAAATCGACAGCAGACGCGTGAACGCCTTTAAATTTGTGCGATCAAATTCGCGGAACTAATGTCGTGCTCAGCATTTATGACTGGGCGATCTCTGATAGAAAATGATAGGTACTGAGGTAATTCTATCCGTATTCTTGACACTGCGCTGAATTGAAATAGTATTTCCAATGTTATTCCAGAATGGAATTAATTTTCTATTCTAGAAGCCGCAACGCGCCACCAAGAAGCGTGGCCGGAAAATGGGAGGTCTGGAGTTATTCAGCCAAAACCATGTTTACGCCTCGCAGGCGCTGGTGTTCATCGTGCGATGGGCATTGGTAAATTGTGGGCTTTGCGGCCAATTTACTTGTCCCATTTTTTTAGGGATTCCGGTCAAACCAAAGAGTGCTGCCGGACACTCGATTTAAGGAGCTCACTATGAAGAAATTTCTTCTCGCCGCTGCAACCGTCGCTTTGATGTCAAGCACAGCATTTGCTGGCAACATTGGCGTTACGATGGCTAACTCTGACACGTTTTTGACGGTGCTCCGCAAGGGCATTGAAAGTGCTGCTGGTGCTGCCAACCAACCTGTTCAAATTGAAATCGCTGACGATGATGTTGGCAAGCAATTGAGCCAAGTTCAGAACTTCATCGCTGCTAAAGTTGATGCAATCATCGTGAACGCGGTTGACACTTCGGCAACTGCACCAATGACCAAAGCTGCAAACGATGCTGGCATTGCCATCGTTTACGTAAACCGTCAGCCAATCGACGTTGATGCTTTGGGTCCAAAGGGCGCATTTGTTGCTTCGAACGAAGTTGACTCCGGCACCTTAGAAACCCTCGAAGTTTGCCGCCTTCTGAAAGAAGCTGGCAAGACTGAAGCTGGCATTTTGATCATGGTTGGCGATCTTGCGAACCAAGCTGCTGTTCAGCGCACCAAAGACATTCATGACGTAAATGCTGGAACAGCTTGCGGCGTGAAGTTGAATGTGATCGATGAGCAAACTGCGGTTTGGGATCCTGTTAAGGCACAAGATTTGATGACAAACTGGATTGCTGCTGGCCATAAGCCAGACGCTGTAATTGCTAACAATGACAACATGGCAATTGGCGCAATCAACGGCATGAAAGCTGCTGGTTGGGACATGAAAACCGTTATCGTCAGTGGCATTGATGCGACCCAAGAAGCATTGGCCTATATGAAGGCTGGCGATTTGGACGTGACCGTATTCCAAGACGCTGCTGGCCAAGGTGCTGGTGCGGTTGGCGCTGCAATCGCTCTCGCTAAGGGTGAAAAGATCGAAGCCAAGGTTTGGGTTCCATTCCAATTGGTAACACCTGCTAACATGGCAGATTTTATGGCTAAGAACTAATCGACAAAAGTTAGAAAGTGCGCCACTCTCGCTGTGGCGCACTTTTTTTGTGAGGTACTATGGTCAGTCCAGCGACAATGAAAATAGTTCGCGAGAGCGGCGCTGTTCCTGCTTCGGAATATCTTCTTGAGGTCAGTGATGTTCGCAAGGAATTCCCTGGCGTGTTGGCTTTGGACAATGTGCAGCTCAAGTTGCGGCGGGGCACAGTTCACGCGCTGATGGGCGAAAATGGTGCTGGTAAATCTACCCTGATGAAAATTGTTGCTGGGATTTACACACCAGATTCCGGCAGTTTCAAATTACGCGGCCAAGATATTCGCCTCAAAAACCCGCTTGATGCCCTCGAAAATGGCATCGCGATGATCCATCAGGAATTGAACCTGATGGGGCCGATGACGATTGCGGAAAATATTTGGATCAGGCGCGAACCGGTTAATCGTTTTGGCTTTGTTAATCACAGCAAAATGAATGCCATGACCGAAGCCTTGTTCAAGCGTCTCAATATTGATCTTGATCCAACGGTTCGGGTTTCCACTTTAAGTGTGGCCAATCGGCAAATGGTGGAAATTGCCAAAGCGGTGTCTTTTGATTCCGATGTATTGATTATGGACGAGCCAACCTCCGCGCTGACTGAGCGCGAGGTTGAGCATCTCTTCAAAATCATTCGCGCATTAAAAGCCGACGGCAAAGGCATTATCTACATTACGCATAAAATGAATGAGCTGTTTGAGATCGCTGACGAAGTGTCTGTCTTCCGCGATGGCAAGTTTATTGCTTCAAAACTTTCGTCAGAAGTCACTCGCGATGATATCATCCGCATGATGGTTGGCCGCGAGATCACTCAGATGTTTCCAAAGCTCACGGTTCCAATTGGCGACGTGGTTTTGTCCGTCAAGAATCTGACACTGAATGGCGTGTTCAAGGATGTCTCGTTTGACGTGCGGGCGGGCGAAATTTTTGGTATCGCTGGCCTTGTGGGTTCTGGCCGATCAAATATTGCTGAAACAATTTTTGGCGTGACGCCATCAGACGCGGGCACGATTTCTATTCGTGGGCAAGAAGTGAAAATCCGTTCGACTTCTGCAGCCATGGCCAATGGTATGGCGTTTCTGACCGAAGATCGCAAAGATACAGGATGCTTCTTGTTGCTTGATATTCAACAAAACACCCAGATGGCAGTCTTACAAAACAAATATGTGAAATATGGTTTTGTGCAACAAGCGCAGCTCTCAAAAGACTCAGTTGAAATCGCGCGCACTTTGCGGGTGCGGACGCCCGATATGGAAGAGCCGATTATAAATCTTTCGGGCGGCAATCAGCAAAAAGTATTGATTAGCCGCTGGCTTTTAACGAAGCCCCGGATTTTGATTTTGGATGAACCAACGCGCGGCATCGATGTTGGTGCAAAAGCGGAGATTCATCGCCTTATCTCAGAATTGGCCCGCGATGGTGTAGCAGTCATTATGATCTCATCAGAAATGCCAGAAGTTCTCGGCATGAGCGACCGGATTATGGTGGTGCATGGGGGCAGGGTATCGGGCTTCCTTAATCGCGATGAAGCAGATCAAGTTAAAATTATGGAACTCGCCTCGCGTGACGTAGCGCGGGACCAGTGAGCGGGAGATTATTATGACGGACACATCAAATTCATCAGGCGCATCAGCCACGGGCTTGACCAAGGTGAAACGCTGGCCACAGGAAGTTTCCATTCTTGGCGTGTTGTTCGGTATTGCCGCAGTATTTGAATTGTTGGGTTGGTATTTTGTTGGCGAAAGCTTCCTGAATAATGGTCAGCGCTTGTCAATCATCGTTCTGCAAGTTGCTGTGATTGGCATTATTGCGGTCGGCGTTACGCAGGTTATTATTACGTCAGGCGTTGATTTGTCGTCCGGTTCTGTTGTCGGGCTCGTGGCAATGGTCGCGGCCAGTTTGGCGCAATCGGCTACGAATGGTCGGGCGGTGTATCCGAACCTGACCGATATTGCCCCTTTTTGGCCGATTATTGCGGGCCTCACAGTTGGTCTTCTGGCGGGCATTCTCAACGGTGTCATTATCGCCAAATCCGGAATTCCACCATTTATCGCCACACTCGGCATGATGGTGTCGGCGCGCGGGCTGGCCAAATGGTACACCGAAGGTCAGCCGATTGCGCTGCTGCACGAAAACTTCACCTGGTTTGGCGGAAGCCCGAAAGTATATGGCTTGCCGATCCCCATCCCGGTTATTGTGTTTATCATCGTTGCCATCCTTTGCCACATCGCGTTGACCTATACACGCTATGGCAAATTTACTTATGCGATCGGGGCGAATCCACAGGCAGCTAGGGTGTCTGGCATTAACATTGGCAATCACTTGATCAAAGTTTATGCAGTGGCGGGATTGCTCTCCGGTGTTGCAGGCATCATGACGGCAGCACGCGCTCAATCCGGCCAAGCCAGCATGGGTGTTGCCTATGAGCTCGATGCTATTGCCGCTGCCGTTATCGGCGGCACCTCATTGGCCGGTGGCGTTGGGCGGATTACGGGCACATTTATTGGTGCGATTATTCTGGGCGTGGTTACGTCCGGCTTCACGTTCTTAAAAGTCGGCGCCTATTATCAAGAAATCGTCAAAGGCATCATTATTGTCGCCGCCGTGATCATTGATCAGCATCGGCAGAATAAGAAACGAAAAGCTTAGGGACCGCTCCTAAGGCAACGCCGGGGGTGAGGTCCCTTCACACCGAGTGCAAACTCAACTTGTTCTTTTTTGCTAACTTTCGAGTCGCTTGCGGTTTTTTGAGAATCTGTTAGCTTGAGGTTAGGGGGCGCATTCCTTGAAGGGAATTGTGCCATGCGCGAAGCAGCTGTTTGGACTTTTCGTGGGTTTGCATATTGGGCCATGAGTTTGATGGTGTTAGCGCTTTTGAGTTTTTCAGCGCCAGTTCCAGCCTCAGCTCAGCAATCATTGCTTGCATCCCAATCTTGCACAGTTCCGGTAAATTCATGCGGTTGTTCCACTTGCGGATGTGATGGCGGATCTTCTCAGCCAAGCTGCCCTTCGGGTCAGGTGCTCTATGATGACTATTGCTTGCCAGCCTGTCCTGGTGGCTTTGTGCGCTATCCCGGATTGCCGGGTTTCTGCATGCCGCCGTGCGATAATGGCTGCCCAGTGGGCTATGATGAAGTGCCGGTTCCGAGCTGCCCCGATGGCTTTTACCGCGATTTACAAAACCCAGATTTATGCGTTCAAGATCAAGGCCGGGTAAAATATGGCGATAACTGCCCGCAAGGGATGACCTACTCAGCGGCAGTTGGGCAATGCGAAGTTAATTGCCCAGCCGGAAGTTATGTCGGCGAAACCGGACTGTGCACAAGTTATTATCAAAAAGACTGTGAAGACGGATTTCAGCGCAATCCTGAAACTGGGCAATGTTTGCCGCCGGGATATTGGCCCACAAGTCATAAGTGGATATGCCTGCCAACCTGCCCGACGGGCTACCAACGCGATTTCTGGAAGCCGACGCGCTGCTTGCCGCCGCCAGAAACCTGCAAAGATGGCTATGAAGATTATAAGGGCCGTTGTTTGCCAGAGTGTGAACAGGGCGCAAAGCGTGACACTTACGGTTATTGCACACCGCCAAACCAATGCGAGAACGGCAGCTTTACTAACCTACGTGGCAAATGCAGTCCGCCAGAATGTCCACAAGGCTATGACAATATTCGTGGGACTTGTTACAAACCCTGCGAAGAGGGTTATCGCCGCGATGCGCAAGTCGCTGAACGTTGCATTCCGGTTGATAAGGAATGCCCTGATGGCCAACGTCTGAATGAAAATACCAATCAGTGCGAACGCATTCCGCCGCCGCCGGTTAAATGTAAGCCAAACACAACTTATAGCCAAAAGACTAAACGTTGTGAGCCGGATCGGCAACGCCAACCAGATTGCGAAAAAGGTTTTGTGAAAGACAATAATGGTCGCTGTGTTCCTATTCGCAAGCGTCCAGTTTGTGAAGATGGCGAACGCTTGAATGGCAATGGTGTTTGTGAGCCAATTCAACGGCTACTCGTGCCGCAGGCTTGTCGCGAAGGGTTCTATTACAGTGCCAAGCGCAAGAAGTGTTTGCGGATTCAGGTAGAAGAAGATGTGCCAGATGAGCCGCCGCCACGACGCGAAGAGCAAGCTGAGCCTGATGAACCGGCCTTACGCTTGCCTAACATTTTGCTCAATCCAGATGTGTTACAGCGTTTGAAGCCAAGAGATGACGGTTGCGGACAGGGGTTGCGCAAAGATAACAACGGAAGGTGCGTGAAGGTGCAGTAATTTGCATCTAAGGGACCTCTCCCCCGGCTTTGCCGTACCCTCTCCAGAGGAGAGGGGAGAGTTTTAGCTGCACCCAAAAGTACAATACTTGGGCGAGGTGCCAGACTTCTCCCCTCTCCCCAGGAGAGGGTCCGGCAACGCCGGGGGAGAGGTCCCTTCACACCGATTGCAAACTCAACTATCTTGCCTAAATGACTGCTACCCCACTTACCTTTGCCAGAGCCAAACGCATGCGGCGCGAGCCAACAGAAGCTGAGCGCAGGCTTTGGGGTGCGTTACGAAATAGCCGATTAGGTGGTTACAAATTTTATCGCCAAGTGCCTATCGGACCTTTTATTGTTGATTTTCTCAATCAAGAATTTGGCCTTGTGGTTGAAGTGGATGGTGCGACCCATAGTACAGTCGATGAAATTGTATATGATGTGAAGCGGACCGCATTTTTAAATGCGAAGGGTCTTCGGATACACCGCGTGGATAACTTAGAGATTATCCAAAACATGAGCAGCGTTTGTGACGGCATTCTTGCAGCTCTAATTGAGTGCGGAGCTTAGGGACCTCTCTCCCGGCTTTGCCGAACCCTCTCCAGAGGAGAGGGGAGAATTTTAGCACCTTGCTCAAATATCAAAAATCTGTGTGCAGCCATACTTCTCCACTCTCCTCTGGAGAGGGTACGGCAACGCCGGGGGGAGGTCCTTACGAACGCTTCTTCTTGTCTTCAAACGGGTTCTTCCCGCCGCGCAAGCTGAACCGCAGTGGCACGCCGTCGAGGTTAAAATCTTTCCGCAGACCGTTCATCAAATAGCGGGTGTAGCTGGCGGGAAGGCTATCTAACTGATTGCCGAAAATTGCAAACGTTGGCGGGCGCGTACTGGCTTGCGTGGCGTAACGGATTTTGATCCGGCGACCCGATGCAGATGGTGGGGGATTTCGCGAAATTGCACCTTCCAGCCAGCGGTTCATTTGCGATGTGGTGATGCGGGTTCCCCAACGCTCAACCGCCAAGAAAATTGCCTTCATTAATTTGTCGACGCCTTTTTCCTGCTTGGCAGAAAGTGTTACAACTGCCATGCCGCGAATTTCTGGCAATACTTTTTCCAAATCGCCCATGACTTCGGCAAGCGTCTTTTGCTTATCTTCAACCAAGTCCCATTTGCTCAAAGCCAAAACTACGGCGCGGCCTTCGGTGGCCACGAGATCCGACAAAGCCAAATCTTGGCGTTCAATTTTCATTGAGGCGTCAATCAAAACGACAACGCAATCAGCGAAACGAATGGCGCGAAGAGCATCAGACACCGCAAGCTTTTCTAACTTGCCAACCACGCGCGATTTACGGCGAATGCCGGCCGTATCCCACAGTTTGATTTCGCGCCCGCCATATTGCCAATCGGTGTAAACCGCATCGCGCGTAAGTCCTGCTTCTGGCCCCGTCAACATCCGCTCTTCACCAAGCATGGTGTTCACCAACGTCGATTTACCTGCATTTGGCTGTCCAATAATGGCCAGACGCAACGGCCGCGCCTTTACAACTTCATCATCTTGCTCATCGGTCAGGCTAACGGGCTCATGATCTTCGTCATCTTCATCACTCACAACTTCGCCATAGGGCAAAATCACATCGTAAAGCTGTTCCAAGCCTTCGCCATGCTCTGCTGAAATTGCCAAGGGTTCGCCGAAGCCCAAACCATAGGCCTCAGCAATTAACGCCAGCGCATGGCGGCTTTCCGCTTTATTGGCCAACAAACAAATGGGCTTACCCATTTTGCGAATGCGCTCGGCAAACACCCGGTCAGTTGGCGTTAAGCCAACTTGTGCATCGATCATAAACAAAACTAAGTCCGCATCACTGACAGCCATTTCGGCTTGTGCACTCATGCGCGCTTCCAAAGTGTCGCGCTTTGATTCATCCAATCCTGCGGTATCAAAAATACGGAACTTTAACGAGCCGATCCGGCCTTCGCCTTCGCGGCGATCGCGGGTTACACCGGGCTGATCGTCAACCAACGCAACCTTACGGCCAACGAGGCGATTGAATAGGGTCGATTTCCCAACATTGGGACGACCGAGAATGGCGACGATAGGGCTCATTGTGGTTCGGCTGACTCTTGATCTATGGGTGCTATGCAATCTGTGTCTTTGGGATCGCATTCAATCTCTTTGGCTTGCTCGCCGGTGATGACGGGATCGCGCGCGGTTTGTGCATCTTTCGGCAAAACCTCTTCGCGGGTTCCGGGCAATACGGTGTCGTCCTTTTGCCCGGTCAATTTTTTCAATGTTGTGCAGCCCGCAAGAAGAGCTACGGCTGTGAACAAAATTATCCAATTACGAAATGTCATGTGGCATTATTTCTTTGGTAAATTGGGAGTGAGAAGTTGCAGCATCACTTGCGCGCGCTGACGCATTCCAGCTGGTGTTTCTTGATCGGCAAACAGCGCGTTCATATAGCGGTCTGCCATGACAAAATCACCGGTGCGAAATGCCGACAGGCCGAAAATTTCGCGCGCCGCATGCCGCCAAACCTGATCATCTTTATCAAACATGCCAAGCCGCGTTAAAAGTTCATCAGGCTTCAACGTGTCAGCCAGCAAATAGCCAGCGCGAACGCGCGCCAAATCGGCAACAGCAGGATCATTGGTAGGGTCGGCGGCAATGCCGTCAAATGCGGTGACGGCTTCAGCAGTTTTACCCTTTTCAGCAAGCAGGCCCGCTTCTTGCAGCTTTGACAACTGTTGGAAACCTGCGTGTTTCACGGCAGCGAAAGCCGCCGTTGCGTCTTCTAACTTGCCTTCGCCCGCTTTTTTGACGGCTTCAAAATATACGGTAGCTGCGGCTTCAGATTGCTTCACCTGATAATATTGCCAACCCTTGATGCCGCCAACAACGGCCACAACGGCGACTGCAGCCGCAATGGCCATGTTGCCAAACCGGTTCCACAGTTTTTGATATTGTTCTTGGCGAACGTCTTCGTCCACTTCCCGAAATAGGGATTCATCGCTCACAGCGGATACTCCATCGTCATTTATAGGTGGGGTAAATCACCCTTACGTCCAAATCAAGGCATTTCGTCATTCAGCGTTTATTCGGCCGTCACCACAAATGAACCAAGCAGCCCTGCATCGGAGCGTTCGGCTATTGAACTCTGGATCGCCCAGGTGTCCGGATTATCCGCGGCCAGTATGAATTCAGCCTTGGCGAGGCCCGGAACCAGTCCAGTATCGCGCCACGGTTGCTCGTCTTTTACGACGCCATCTTGGCTTATCAGACGCCAAACATGGCCATGGATATGCAAGGGTTGTGGAAACGTAGTGCGATTATCAAACGCTAAAACAATCGTCTCACCAAGTTTTGCGGTGAATAAAGGTGGACCACCAACCCCTGCGATGCCATTCATCGCCCACGCGAGCCCGCGCTCTAAAAGGCCGCGCATGTCTAAATCTTCTGAGCCAACGCGGGCCGATTTCAATCCACCTTTAGCGCCGCCAGCCAAAACGATCTCATGCCGAATGGAGGTTTCAGTCTGTTCGACTTTGGTAATTGGATTGGAGGCGAGGGTAAAATTATCGGGCAATTGATTTTCAACGCGCGCACCTTCCCACTCCAAAACCCCAATTTCCACGATGTCTTCAAACAGATCGAGCGCCAAAACAATCTGATCGCTTTCCGGTTCTAACAATACATCGGCGCGTTGCCCGGGCGCTAAGAGCATTGCAACATTTCCGACATGCTTGAGTGGTGTGGGCTGGCCATCCAGCGCCAAAATCCAAGGGTCCGCACCTTTAAACAAAAGCCCGAAGCTTCGCACATTGCTGCAATTCACAATTCGTAACCGCGCTAATTTCCCACGATCGAGTTTGATCTTTGGCTTCAATGCGCCATTAACGGTGAACCAATTTCCAAGGCGCCCCTCGCCAACCGCGGCTTGTAAATTCCCAAAATCCCCCAAAATTTGCCCCGCTTCATCAAGCGCCCAATCATCAAGGACGATTGGCACATCGACAATCGTTGGCAAGGCTTCGGCTTCTTCAACGATCAACGCCCCATAGAGCCCCATGTCGCGGTGGCGCGAGGCATCCAGAAATGGTCCAAACCAAAATGTGCCAGCGTCCGGCGGGGTAAAAATACAATCAACGGAATTGCCGTCTTTGGCAGGAATGTTCAGTGTCATCATTTCTGAGGGACCGCGCACACCAAAGAAATGTAACCAGATTTCAGTGTCGAGTTCATTGATCAAACGTAAGCGAAGCTCTTGTCCCTGCTTGGCGCGCACAATAGTTGCGCCCGCTTCATCGCCCCAACGCCAAACCTTGGTTTTGGTTGTGCCATCACCAAGAAGGTTCATCGTTTGATTGTTAGCGCGCAAGACCTGAAAGCCATCAGCAGAGGTTTCCGCAAATGCGAATTTGCTGCCTGAAATCCATCCAGCACTGGCCACTAAAAACTGTCGACGATCAATTTGCATCATTTTCTATCCACACCGAATCGCCCAAGTTTAGCAAACTCTATGGCAATAGAATGATGACGTTCAGTCTTCGTATTGGTCCAGTTTAGATTTAAACCCAACATCGTCGTCATTCCCGCGCAGGCGGGGCAATCGCATATGGCACTAAAGAGCCCTCATCCGCCCTTCGGGCACCTTCTCCCATTGATAAGAACCAACGGGAGAAGGCCTATTATTTCATCGCCTTCTCCCGTGCGCCTTCGCATGGGAGCGACTATCTGACCTGTCAAGATTGTTTTTGGAATTTGAGCCTTGTTTCTCTGGTTTTGGCGTTGAGTCTG
>JAYUOP010000261.1:0-2483 GCA_043760745.1 Hyphomicrobiales bacterium | reverse complement strand
ACGCGTTCTTGTCTTGGGGTGTCGATAAAGTTCTGTTCGGTTTATAAGATTAAGGCTTAGCGGCAAATATAATGGCAAAACGTTGGTATATCGTCCACGCTTACTCAAACTTTGAGAAGAAGGTGGCAGAATCGATCAAGGAACAAGCGGTCCAAAAGGGCTTTGCTGACATGTTTGAGCAGGTCTTAGTTCCGACCGAAGAAGTGATTGAAATTCGCCGGGGTCGCAAGATCAAGAGCGAACGGCGCTTCTTCCCGGGTTATGTTCTGGTCAAGATGGAAATGAACGATCAGGCATTTCACTTGATTAAGAACACGCCAAAGGTTACAGGCTTCCTTGGGTCGGACTCTAAGCCCATTCCAATTACGGATGCCGAAGCTTCACGCATCCTCAATCAGGTTGCGGAAGGCGTTGAACGCCCGAAGACAACCATTAGTTTCGAAGTCGGTGAACAGGTTCGTGTTGCCGATGGTCCTTTTGCTTCGTTCAACGGTCAAGTTGAAGAGGTGGATGAAGAACGGTCGCGGCTTAAAGTTGCGGTGTCTATTTTCGGCAGACCTACACCTGTCGAGCTCGAGTACGCTCAGGTCGAAAAGCTTATCTAAGCCTTTTGATTTGTGCATCATCGGTGGGAGGCCCTTCAAACAGGCTGGACCACTAACCTCAATCAGCGGCGGCTCGTTATGGGCCAATGCGAGGGAAAGTAAAAATGGCTAAGAAAGTCGTCGGATATATTAAACTGCAAGTACCGGCAGGACAGGCAAACCCGTCCCCGCCAATCGGTCCAGCGCTCGGTCAGCGCGGTCTGAACATTATGGAATTCTGCAAAGCGTTTAACGCTGCCACGCAGAAAATTGAACCCGGTCAGCCGGTTCCAGTGGTTATCACTGCATTCCAAGATAAGTCATTCACCTTTGAAATGAAGTCGGCGCCCGCGTCATTCTTCTTGAAGAAGGCAGCCAAGATCAATGCCGGTTCGAAAGAGCCAGGCAAGGTTAAGGCCGGATCAGTGACCATGGCGCAATGCCGCGAAATCGCTGAAGCAAAAATGAAGGGCATGAATGCCCGCGACCTCGACGCTGCTGCCCGCGAAATCGCCGGCTCTGCGCGTTCGATGGGCTTGGAAGTGGTGGAGTAAAACCATGAGCAGCACAAAACGGATTACCAAGAACTTAGAAGGCATTGACCGCGCCAAGGTTTACAGCCTCGATGAAGCTGTGAGCATGATCAAGGCGCGCGCCAATGCAAAGTTTAATGAAACCATTGAAATTGCCATGAACTTGGGTGTTGACCCACGTCATGCTGATCAAATGGTGCGCGGTGTTTGCGCTTTGCCAAATGGTTCAGGCCGCACATTGCGGGTTGGCGTGTTTGCTAAGGGTGCAAAGGCTGAAGAAGCAAAGAAGGCTGGCGCTGATGTTGTTGGCGCTGAAGACCTGTTTGAAATCGTCAACAAAGGCACGATTGACTTTGATCGCTGCATTGCCACACCTGACATGATGGGCCTTGTTGGTCGTCTTGGTAAGGTGTTGGGCCCCCGCGGCATGATGCCTAACCCTAAAGTTGGCACTGTGACCATGGATGTGGCAGCTGCTGTTGCTGCTGCTAAGGGTGGCGCTGTTGAATTCCGTGTTGAAAAGACCGGGATTGTACAAGCTGGTATTGGCAAGGCATCTTTCACTGCTGAAATGATTTCTGGCAACATCAAAGCATTTGTTGACGCCGTGAACAAGGCTAAGCCACAGGGTTCTAAGGGCACTTACTTGCGGAAGATTTCGATCTCTTCCTCGATGGGCCCAGGCCTCAAAGTTGATCTGACTACGGTTGGTTCTGCTTAATCAAGAATTTCCACTGAAAGCTTTAAGGTTTTCAGTGGTTTATCTAGAACTCTAAAGGTTCTGGATTACCTGTCCAAGATTGCCGGCGTGGGGTTTAACCTCACTTAAAAAGCCTAGCCAGCATGAGATGGGTGTCAAAACAGAATTCGGAACCTTCATGGTTTCAAGTCGGTTTAGACCCTCGGTTACTCGATCTCTTCGGAGTTTGGGGGACAGGCTTTAAGTGCCACTCGCCGTAAAAAGAGAGTGGTTTGTCCAACGGAGTGTTGCCAATTAAGGCGGCACCCCAAAGAGGAGAGAGCAAGTGGAAAGAGCTGAAAAAACAGAGCTCGTTGCAACGCTCAAGCAGGTGTTTGAAACATCTGCCGTGATCGTCGTAGCCCACAACAAAGGACTGACCGTAAACCAAGTCAATGACTTGCGTGGACGTATGTCTCAAGCTGGCGCAACCGTTAAAGTTGCGAAGAATAGCTTGGCAAAACTTGCTCTGGACGGCACTGACGCTGTCGGGATTAAGGGCCTATTTGTAGGTCCTGTTATGGTTGCTTATGCAAACGATCCCGTCGTGGCGCCAAAAATCGCTTTCGAATTCGCCAAAACGAACGACAAATTTGTTGTTTTGGGTGGTGCACTCGGCAAGCGCGT
>JAYUOP010000260.1:0-6078 GCA_043760745.1 Hyphomicrobiales bacterium | reverse complement strand
AATACCTTATCATCAGCCATTATTGTTCTCCATTGTTTAGAATCGGCTGGCAACAGACCTAGCGCAGGGATTGATTCGTGAAAACCCTTATTTTTCGGGGCTTTTAGGAGTTATTTGAGTTAAAACTGAAATGTTTCAGAAGAACACTCTTTTAGGAGGAGGTTTATAAATACCATATATAAATCAATGACTTAATTGAGAAAAGTGCTGACTCGATATTTGTTTTCGCCAGCTTAACTGCGCACAAAATCCAAATGGTTTTTTAGAACGACATTTTTCAATTCGTGTTTTTTGCATAGAAGTTTCAGATTTTCCGTGCGTTCTTGGATATGTTCAACGCCTGACACATTTCCATGGTGGACCGAGATTGCGACGACATTTTCAGCCAAACGTTGTATTTTGCATTCCGCTCGGGTGATCCTGAGGTACCAATCCCAATCCCAATAATACGGTAGGTTTTCGTCAAAGTTCCCAAGTTTAGAATGTAGTGATTTGCGGTAGCAAACGGTGGAAAGCAAAATTGTATTGTTTTGAGTGAGGGATTCTGGACTTGCTTCAAAGGCGAAGTTTACTGGTGCGGCTCCATTCAAAAACCTCATCTTGCCATCGGCAAAACAAAGGTCAATTCCGGTTTGCAGAATAACTTCAACTTTGCTCAGAAAAAATTCATCTGTCCACTGATCATCATCATCCAAGAATGCAATAAAATCTCCTTGTGCTGCAGTCGTTCCGCGATTTCGGGCAGAAACCTGCCCAAGGCGCTGATTGTCTAAAACCGTCAGACGCGGATCATTTTGAATGTTTACGGATTGCGCGCCATCATTCACAACGACGATTTCAAAATCTACATTTCGTTGCGCAAGAACGCTATCGACCGCCAACCGCAGAAAATCTGGACGGTCGCAAGTTGGAATGACTACCGAAAACTTTGACATATATTTGGTACGAAACCAAAGCGGCAAAAGATCAGTTTAGAATTCGCGCAGCCATTCCGGATGCGGATGAACGACGGGTTCCTTAGGCGTCAGGAAATAGCGCCAGAATATCTCGCGATAACCCCGCATCAGATAGCCTCGATTTTGTTTTAAAAGTTGATCGCGATTGGTGCGATAGTAGTTCGGCAATTTGTACCACGCCATGCGAGGTTGCGAATGATGCGCAATATGCAAATTATTGTTCAAAAACATAAACGAAAGCGGCCAAGATGATTCAACAACGATGGTACGCTCTCCATGATCTTTGACCGCCTGATGCTCACAAAACGAACGCAGCAAAGATAGACCAATACCTGGCCATGCGAACATCACAAGATAAGCCCACAGCGGAATTCCGCAAACAAACATCGCATAGGACAATGTGATAGCGCAAGCCGGTACATGCCAAGCCCAAGCCACCAACACCTCGCGATCACCAGCAATAATCAGTTTGGCTTCGGCGTACATAAACCGCGTCGTGCCAATAATTGGCCCCATGATCAATCGCCCGGCCAAACTGTTATTCATCAAATAAAGTGTTTGCTTGGGTTTTGATAAATTCGCCCATTCATCCGGCAACATATAATAGGATTCTGGATCAAGCACGGGATCAGTCAAGTTGCCGTCATTGTGGTGCATGAGATGGAGCTTCCGATAGCGTCGATATGGGAACCAAAAACTTGGATTAATGTAGACCAGCGCTTCATTAATCGCGCGATTTTTCGTCGGATGACCATGCAGTGCTTCATGTTGAAACGAACCATGCAGCGCAATGAGATAGCCTGCCACAGGCACGATAATCCAAAACGGAAGGGCCTCGTAAAACCACATCAGCATGGCCAGTGCCGCGTAGTTTAATAGATTAAGTGCCAAAGTGAGCCATTCGATGTTCGTAGGTCTGGCAATCTGGATTTCAGAAACGGCTTGCAAATCGGTTTTCATAACCGCAAAACTATGTGGAATTTCAATTCCTTGCAAGGTCCAGATTTTTCACCATGTTGGTCGCAACCCTCCCGATGTATGACTGGCCGGAAGTCAGAGCCGTAACCGACGCGTTTTGGACTTCACTGTCAAATCGCATAGAAGTCTCTCTCAATCTTTCGCGATTTGCGGACCATACAGCTGCATGGCGCGATCCAAATTTACTCTTCAGTCAAACCTGTGGCTATCCATTTACTCATGAGTTTCGCAACAAATTAACTTACTTAGCAACACCTTGTTATTCCGCAGATGGCTGTGATGGCGCGAATTATTGCAGCATGGTTTTTGCCCGCGAACGACAACCTCTAGCGGATTTTCGAGGGTGTCGCGTTGCGGTGAACACATTGGACTCGATGTCTGGAATGCTGGCAACGAAATTGGTCTTTGCACCGTTTGCTGAAAAAGGTGTTTTCTTTGGCAGCTCTTTGATTACCGGAAGTCACATCGCCTCGCTTGCGGCTGTTCGTGAGGGATCTGCTGATGTCTGCGCAATTGATGTTGTGGCGGTCGCACTGGCCCGGCGCTATCGGCCTGACTATTTGGCAGGGCTCTCAGAAATTGCACGTTCGCCGCTTGTACCCGCTTTGCCTTATGTAACAAATGCGGGTGACCGACAAAAACTTCAAGCGGCGCTACAAAGCTGTTTTGCCGACCCAGATTTGACCGACGTAAGAAAAGCGCTTTGCTTATCGGGCGTCAGCATTCTTGAATCTAAGGCTTATAACCGAATTCTCGATTTAGAAAATGTGATGCAAGCGGGCGGCGGGTTAGAACTTTAACTTCGCGCAGGAATACCTTCATCAGCCGAAGCCCGCGCCTTGATGAACACTTCCAGCGTTTCGCAGTGGTCGGCTAACGCCGTGAGCTTTGGATAAATTAAAGGTCGCCAAGCATCGGGCAAACGCGTTTTGAGATAGCCGATAAGACATGTAATGGAAACATCACCTTGCGTCATTTTTTGACCATCGAACCACATCGTGCCACATTGCATTTCAAGATGATCTAACGCGCCGCTCAACTGTCCAAGCATACGCCCCTCATAATCGCGACTGATCGTCTCTTGATTATGAAAATAGCGCTCAAGAAAAGTTTTCATCGTCTTTTCCATGGCGCCAGTTGCGAGTGCAACAGTTTGCAAAACTTGGCGGCGCGCGATACCAGTGCGAGGTGTCAGCGCGCAGTCCGGGCCAGCCAATTCATCTAAGTGATCAATAATCGCGCCAGAATCAATCAACGTCTCGCCGCTGTCCAAAATCAAGGCTGGAACGCGCACCAGCGGATTAACCCCACGCATCTCTTTCATATTACTAAACACCGACCAAGGTTGTCGCGTATAGGCAATATCATAGCAATGCAAAGTCACCGCCACCCGGCGCACAAACGGCGAGTCAAACTGCCCTATGAGGATCATGATTCAACGCGCATTTGTGACTTCGATATTGAGTGTCTTTCCAAGTGCAGCGAATGCCGATTCCAATTTCCCAATGCTGGTTGATTGGTTGAAGTCCATCAAGCGATCAATCTCCTGACGATGCAAATTGAGTTTGCGCGCAAGTTCTGCTTTCTTAACGCCAGTTTCTTCAAGCGATTGGTAAAGACGAATTTTGATTTCAGTTTGGAGTGGAAGCGTAACGAAATCATCCTTTGTACGAATTTTAGAAGGTTCCGGAATTGGCTCTTTATGATGCATGCGAGCAGCAATGACTTCACGAAATGCACCAACAGCATAACGCAACGCGTCCTCACGGGTTTCACCATATGTAATAACATCTGGAAAATCCGGTGCGGTGACAAGGAATGTCTCATTGTCATCTGGTGTTAGTTTGACGCGGTACCTAATCATTTGAGTCCCAATTGCTTTTTGATGGCCTGGACAAGACCAGTACCAATTTCTTTACTACCGTGCATTGGAAACGAAGTTTGTCTATCTTTGTACTTCACAATCTGGTGACTCGTACCACCTTCACGCGTTTCAAAAACGCAGCCTTGTTTCTTTAACCAACGACGGAATTCGGTATACTTCATGTGAATCGTCTCCAGAAGGAAATAAATAAAACTTACCCATTGCGTCAACCTCCTGATTGATTGGCCTTTCCGGCTCTTGATTCCTCACTACTTGAGATGAATAATCTTGTCAACAAAAATGTTGCCGTTCAAATCAAGCGCCCCAACACTTTTTCCCGTCCAATCAAAGGCAACAATGCTGCTAATTCTGGTCCATGATCAAGGCCGGTTAAGGCCAGCCGCAGCGGCATAAAAAGTTGCTTACCTTTGCGCCCGCTTGAGGCTTTCAAGGCATCAGTCCAAGTTTTCCACGTCGTAGAACCCCACGGCTCAACAGGCAATAACGCGGCCGCAGAACTCACAAATTCGCGGTCCTCTTCACTCACCACGGGGCTAATGTCATTTGCGATCACATCATGCCAAATCTTTGAATCCGATAGCTTTTCGAGGTTTCCACGCACGGCCATCCAGAACGCATCATCGCCATATTCAAATCGATCTTTAACCGCATCCCATGGCAGCATATGCAAAAGCTTGGCGTTCAAACCATTAAGCTCGGCCTCGTCAAATCTTCCCGGTGCACGCGATAATTTATTGAGATCAAAGCCTTCAATGAGCTCCACATAGTCAGCACACGGATGAATAGCATCAGACGTTCCAAGCAGTGCGGCATGGCTTACGACAGCCATGGCTTCCAAGCCATTTTCCCGCATTGCCGAAATCGAAAGCGAACCCAGCCGCTTCGATAGTCCAGCACCATCCGCACCAATCAAAAGACTATGATGTGCGTATTGTGTAATAACACCACCCAGCGCTTTGGTGATCGCAATTTGCACCGCCGCATTTACCACATGATCTTCACCGCGGATAACATGCGTAATGCCAAATTCAATGTCGTCAACAACGGACGGCAGCGTGTAAAGATAAGTGCCATCCTCACGCACCAGAACGGGATCGGACAGCGTTGCAGTGTCAATGCTGACAGGACCGCGAATGAGATCAGTCCATTCAATCAGCGTGTGATCAAGTTTAAAGCGCCAGTGCGGTGCGCGGCCTTCAGCAGTAAATTTAGCAACATCTTCCGCTGACAAATTCAACGAAGCTCTGTCATAAATCGGTGGTTGATGGCGCGCCAACTGGCGCTTGCGGCGACGATCCAATTCATCTGCAGTTTCATAGCAAGGATAAAGATATCCCGATGCTTTCAGCTGTTCGGCAGCAGCATGATATTTATCAAATCGTTTGGACTGCCACTCAACGCGCGTGGGCTTAATCCCCATCCATTCCAAATCGACGGCAATGGACTCCGCATACTCCAATTTCGAACGCGCGGTATCCGTATCATCATAACGCAAAATAAATTGCCCGCCCGATTTCTGCGCCAACAGCCAGTTCAAGATTGCAGTACGCGCATTTCCAATATGAATGCGGCCAGTGGGGGAGGGAGCGAAACGAAGAATTGTCATTTATGTTTTATCTCGAAAAGCGTTGGTAATTGGATAGCGACGATCACGGCCAAAATTGCGTCTGGTGATCTTAACACCCGGTGCTGCTTGGCGGCGTTTATATTCTGCAATGTAAAGCATATGTTGGATGCGCCGCACCAGCGTTTCCGAATGGCCGCGCGCGATGATCGCAGAGATGGGTTCTTCGCGCTCCACCAAACCTTCCAAAATATCATCAAGCACGTCATAGGGCGGCAATGAATCCTGATCTTTTTGATTAGGTCGCAATTCCGCCGTTGGCGCTTTCGAAATAATACGATCTGGGATCACTTCGCTTCTGGTGTTGCGCCAAGCCGCTAAGCGATAAACCTCGGTTTTATAAACATCCTTGATTGGATTATAGCCACCGTTCATATCGCCGTAGAGCGTGCAATAACCCACCGACATTTCCGACTTATTGCCTGTGGTCAAAACCATCGATCCAAATTTGTTAGAAATCGCCATCAGCACAACGCCGCGCGCGCGCGATTGCAAGTTCTCTTCGGTTACACCGGAAGCCGTGCCTGCAAACATTGGCTGCAAGGTCGACAAAAATCCTTCAACTGGCTCTTGGATCGGCACAATATCATAACGAACGCCGAGCAGGGCAGCACACTCTTTCGCATCTACTAAAC
>JAYUOP010000259.1:0-6106 GCA_043760745.1 Hyphomicrobiales bacterium | reverse complement strand
AGAATTATGCCACGCTTGGCATTATTGCTGCCGGTCTTTGGCCGCAAACCGCCTACTGCATGATCCTCTATCTCACCGGTCTTAATAATATCAGTTCTGAGCAAGTCGAAGCGGCGCGAATGGACAATGCTAAGGGCTGGTCAATGCTCTGGTACATTATTATTCCACAACTTCGTCCGGCAACTTTCATCGCATTGGTTGTCACTGTCATTGGCGCATTGCGCTCATTCGATCTTGTGTCAATCATGACCGTCGGTGGACCGTACGGATCATCGCGCGTACTTTCCTACTTTATGTATGAGCAATCGCTTTCAGAATATGGCACGGCAATGGGCTATGGTGCCGCAATTGCGGTTGTGCTCTTTGCAATCATGCTGGTGTTCATTAGCCTCTTCATTGTGCGCATGCTTTCTCAAGAGAGGAACGGCTGATGTTTCCGAAACCAATTGCCCAATCCAGCCCATTCACACAAACCGCTTACAAAGTCTTTTTGCCAATCGCTCTGGTCATTTGGCTTTTGCCTTTGATTGGCATCGCAATGACTTCAATCCGCCCCGCGGCAGATTTGGCCGTTGGCAATTACTTCGGCATGCCATCAGGCTTTGCTTTTTGGGAAAATTACAGCGCCGTTTTTGAGAATAGCAATATTGGTTGGTACATTTTGAACTCTTTTAAAGTGACCATCCCAACCGTCATTGGCGCTGTCGGGCTTTCATGCCTTACAGGGTTTGCGCTCGCAGTTTACAAATTCAAATCAAACCTTCTCGTGTTCTTCATGTTTGTCGCAGGCAATTTTGTGCCGTTTCAAATCTTGGCCATTCCGGTGCGCGATCTCACTTTGCAACTCGGCATGTATAACACCACCATGGGTCTCGTGATGTTTCACGTCGCCTTCCAAACCGGGTTCTGCACGCTGTTCATGCGGAACTTTATCAAGGGTCTGCCATTTGCACTGATCGAATCTGCGCGGGTTGATGGCGTGAGCGAATTTAAGATTTTCTGGTACATCGTTTTGCCATTGATGCGGCCCGCGATCGCAGCACTTTCCGTGTTGATCTTTACTTTCATTTGGAACGATTATTTCTGGGCTACCATTATGGCGCAGTCAGCCGATGTGCGTCCCGTAACCGCTGGCATGAACGAACTTAAGGGCCAATGGAAAGTGGCATGGGAATTGATCACCGCAGCCTCCATCATCGCGGCACTGCCGCCGGTTGCCATGTTCTTCTTGATGCAGAAACATTTCATTGCGGGGCTCACACTTGGAGCGACCAAGGGATGAGTTATCAGATTGCCCGCATTGGCGAACAGCTCGTCCTCGCTTTGCCCGAACGCGGCATGCCGATTATCGTCTCGATGGATGGCCACGTAGGGTTTAACGATGCTGGCGTTGCCGATCTATTGATCCGTTCACCGCGCGTCAATGGCATGGATGTGGCTGTTCCAGCTGCTGTTTACTTGCCAACTGGCGGCCATGGTTTTTTCCGCTGGCCAGCAATTGTAGGTCATCGTCAAGGTGCCGATTTCACACTGCATCCAACTGACTGGAAAATCAAAAATCCAACGGATGACAGTTTAGAACTCATCGGTACAGACAGTGTTGCGAAAATCCAACTCACACTGTCTTTCCGTTCATTAGGCACGCAAATGCAAACCACCCTCACTAATGTCGGTGCGACGCCATACACATTAGACCGTTGCATGGCCGGAACCATTTTAGTACCGGGAACGCCCCGCGCCTATGTCGGTTTTCAAGGGAGTTGGGGCCGCGAGTTTCATGAATGCCGCGAGCCCGCTTCCAAGAAACTCTGGCTGCAAGAAAATCGTCGTGGTCGCACGTCGCATGATCGCTTCCCCGCAGTGGCAGTGGAAAGCGGCATGGCCAGCGGGCATATGGAAGTGCACGCCATTCATTTGGGTTGGAGCGGCAATCATGTGATCGCAATCGATCCAACCGACGATGGTCGGGTTTTGGTTCATGCGGGCGAATTGTTTGAGCCCGGCGAAATGATTTTGAGCGCCGGTGAGAGTTATATTTCGCCAATCGCTTATGCCCATCGTGAAGCCTATGGCGATGCCTTTGATCTCTGGCCAAAATTTCATGCAGCCGTGCGGGAAGATGTCGTGCAGTGGCCCGGTGGAAAAATGCGGCCCCGCCCTGTGACGCTGAACACATGGGAAGGCGTTTATTTCGACCACAAAATCGAAAACATCAAAGCCATGGCAACGGCTGCCGCCAAGATTGGCATTGAGCGCTTTGTACTTGATGACGGTTGGTTTGGTCTTCGCGATGATGACACGTCAAGCCTTGGTGATTGGTTTATTGATAAGCGTAAATATCCCGATGGTTTGGGTCCGCTGGTAGATCATGTGATTGCAGAGGGCATGGAGTTTGGACTGTGGTTTGAGCCCGAAATGGTGAACCGCAATTCTGATCTTTACCGCAAGCATCCCGATTGGATTTTGCAATTGCCGGGCTATCCGCTTTTAGAATCGCGCCATCAAATGGTGCTCGATCTCACGCGCAAAGATGTCTGCGATTATCTGTTTAAATGCATGGATGACGTATTAAGCGCTTATAAAATTGCTTACGTCAAATGGGATATGAACCGCGATCTCACCCACGCTGGCGATGCAAATGGCCGCGCTGCCACGTCGAGGCAAACGCGGGCGTGCTATGCCTTGATGGACCGTATTCGCAAAGTCCATCCCGACCTTGAAATTGAAACCTGCGCATCCGGTGGCGGTCGCGCAGACTATGGAGCTTTGCAGTACACGCACCGCGTATGGATTTCTGATTGCACTGATGCTTTGGAGCGCCTTTCGATCCAACAAGGTGCACGTCGCTTCTTGCCGCCAGAAATTATGGGTTGCCACATTGCCGCTTCCCCTAATCATCAAACCATGCGCCGCCATACCTTAAGCTTCCGCGCCATCGTTGCCTTCTTCGGGCATTTAGGCGTGGAGCTTGACCCCACAAAACTTTCACAATCTGAAAGCGAAGAACTCGCCTTCTGGATTAAGCTGCACAAGGACTTCCGACACATTCTGCATAGCCCGGAAGCGTCACTGATTGATTATCCTGTTGTCGATGGTCGGTTTGTTTTTGGCGCAATGTTGAGCGATGATGAAGCGCAGGAAGAACACTTTATTCTGGCAATTGCGCAATCCACGCAGACTTTGCAGGAACAACCAAAACCATTGAATATTCCCGTTTACTGGCCAGATCGTCAGTACACGGTAAAACTTTTAGGTCCAACTCCGCCGCCCTTCGTGCGCCCGCATCCGCAACAGATTGCAATGCTCTCTGGTGAGACTGTTTTTTCGGGCGGTATGTTGCAGGCATTAGGTCTCAACATTCCACAACTCTTTCCTGAATCTGCCATCCTCCTCGAAATCAAAACCGTAAAGGAATAATGCCATGGCCAATGTAACTTTACAGAATGTCAAAAAACAATTCGGCGACGTGAGCGTCATCAAAGGCGTTGACCTTGAGATTGCTGATGGCGAGTTCTGCGTTTTCGTTGGTCCTTCAGGCTGCGGTAAATCCACACTCCTGCGGATGATTGCGGGGCTCGAGGATATTAGTTCTGGCGAACTCAAAATTGACAATCAAAACATGACCGATGTTGGCCCATCCGATCGGGGCGTGGCCATGGTGTTCCAATCTTATGCGCTTTATCCACACATGACGGTTGCCGACAATATTGGCTTTGGTCTCCGCATGACCGGACACTCAAAAGAAGAAGTCGCAAAACGCACAGAGAAGGCGGCGGAAATGCTGCAACTCGGTCCATTGATGCAAAGAAAGCCCGCTCAACTTTCCGGCGGTCAACGGCAGCGCGTGGCCATTGGTCGCTCCATTGTGCGCAATCCAAAAGTATTTTTGTTTGATGAGCCTCTGTCAAATCTCGACGCTAATTTGCGCGTTCAAATGCGCATTGAAATCGGCAAACTCCACCAAGACCTTGGCGCAACGATGATCTACGTAACGCATGATCAGGTCGAAGCGATGACGATGGCTGATAAAATTGTGGTGCTGCACGCAGGTCTCGTGGAGCAAGTTGGCTCGCCACTGGAACTCTATCATCGTCCCAATAATATCTTCGTAGCGGGCTTTATTGGTTCACCAAAAATGAACTTTATTAAAGTCACCCTCAATCCCGGCAAGGCTGGAAAAATCAATGTCACCCTTCCCGGTGGAGGTAAGCTCACACTAGCGGGTCAAGGCAAAACTGTTGCTGCCAACCAAACTGCAACATTGGGCATACGACCCGAGCATCTAATGGTCGGTGAAAAAGCCGACGCGCAATTGAAGGGCCATTTGCGATTGGCTGAATACTTAGGGTCTGAGACAATGTTCTACGCAAGCTTGCCCGATGGCAGCGATATTTCCGCCAAGGCCGACGGTCTAGCAACTGCCGAAGCGGGCAGCGACATTGCTATTGGACTACCGGCAAAGGCTTGCCACCTATTTAATACCGACGGCAAAACCATTCTCAACGGTGATTTGACAAAATAATGCTTGGCGTTTGTTATTATCCCGAACACTGGCCGGAAAGCTGGTGGGCAAAAGATGCAGGCCGCATGGTCGAGGTTGGCATTCAATTCGTCCGCATCGGCGAATTTGCGTGGTCTAGGCTTGAGCCTGCGCGTGGCCAATTTGATTGGGGCTGGCTTGATCGGGCCATGGATGTGCTTGGTGCAGCGGGCTTAAAAATAGTTCTCGGAACGCCAACGGCAACACCGCCAAAATGGTTGATGGATGAATATCCAGAAATCGCTCCAACCGATGCCGACGGCAAACCGCGCGGTTTTGGCTCGCGGCGTCACTATACATTTTCCTCGGAAATATATCGCGCTGAATCAAAACGCATCGTTGAAATTATTGCCAAGCGCTACGGCAATCACCCATCCCTTGTGGGCTGGCAAACCGACAACGAATATGGTTGCCATAACACTGTGCTGTCTTGGGGGGCGGAAGACCTGAAGCAGTTTCAGGGTTGGTTGCGCAAAAATTATCAGACCACGGATCAATTAAACGAGGCCTGGGGCGGTGTTTTCTGGTCTATGGAATTCACCGATTTTAGCCAAGTTTCTTTGCCTAATCTCACGGTGACTGAATCCAGTCCGGCCGCTAAACTTGATTTCTACCGCTTTCAATCCTCGCAAGTTGCGAGCTACGATAAAATGCAATGTGATATTATTCGCGCGCATTCGCCGGGTCGTTGGATCACCCATAATTTTATGGGCTTCTTCAATGAATTTAACCATTGGGAAGTTGCTGAAAATCTTGATCTTGCGTCATGGGATTCCTACCCGCTCGGATTTACCGAAATGTTTATTTCGGATGTGGCGACAAAAACCAAATGGGCTGAAACCGGCCATCCGGATATTGCGGGCTTTCACCATGATCTTTATCGCGGCGTTGGGCGCGGTCGTTTTTGGGTGATGGAGCAGCAACCGGGCCCGGTGAATTGGGCGCATTGGAACCCAGTACCAAAGCCCGGCATGGTTGGTCTCTGGGCGTGGGAAGCATTGGGTCATGGCGCTGAAGTGGTGAGCTATTTCCGCTGGCGCCAAGCCCCATTCGCGCAAGAACAAATGCACGCTGGTCTCAATCTGCCGGGATTGCATGAGCTTTCCATTGGTGGCCATGAGGCTAGTGCAGTAGGTGTGGCGCTTAAATCAATCGGTAAATTGCCAACTGTGAAGCCTGCCAAAGTGGCACTGATTTACGACTATGAAGCCTGTTGGATGATGCAAATCCAGCCGCAAGGGCAGGACTTCAGTTTCGTTGAAATCACCTTTAGTTTTTACTCAGCCGTTCGAAGGCTCGGTCTCGACGTCGATATCGTGCCACCCGGCGCATCTCTCAAAGATTATGATCTGGTATTGGCGCCATGCTTGCCGCATGTCTCTGATGCCACAGCCCAAGCGCTGGCAAGCACCAAGGCTGTGATTCTTTATGGCCCGCGCAGTGGATCCAAAACCCGCAACCTTTCCATTTCAGGAGGATTGCCACCCGGGAATCTACGCAAAGTCACCGGCAATCGCGTATTGCAAGTCGCCTCGTTGCGCCCCGGTCTGCTCGACGTTGTGTCCG
>JAYUOP010000258.1:0-6116 GCA_043760745.1 Hyphomicrobiales bacterium | reverse complement strand
CTTTTTTCGTTGCAATTTTTGCGGTTGGTGGGGTTTATCTCACACCTGATTTAAAGACGCCGGCGGAATGGGTGTCGTGGGTACAATTGGCTATTGCTGCTGGTATTTTCTCCAAGCGCACAATGCTATTTTCGGCGATTGGTATCATTGGTTTATGGCTGTTGGCTTTGCGCGACTATGAGCTCTTTCATATGTTCGATTACTTAGCACTTGGTGTCGGCGTTGCGGCATATTTGGTTTTGGCGTCGTCCAATAATCCACAATGGCGCTCGCACCGGTTTGAAGTTTTGCGTTGGGCGGTAGCCATCGCCTTGATGTGGTCCAGTTTAGAAAAATTTGCTTACCCTGCTTGGTTTCATCCCTTGGTCGAAGAACGTCCATTCCTTACCTTTGGTTTGCCGCGTGATGTGTTTATTCCCATGGCGGGCGTCGCCGAGTTTACACTGGGCTTTGGCTTGCTTGCTACACCATTGGTGCGCCGGCTTTCGGCACTTGGTCTTCTGGTGATATTCACAGCGGCGGTTTACCCCTTCGGCCGCATCGATATGATTGGTCATGCGCTCATCATGATGATCATTATCGCTATCGCAGTTGATCACACGAGGGAGCTTCATTTCATGAATGCCATTCGGAAAAACATCAGCCTGTTACCACTTTCTTTGGCCGGGTTCTTGGCCGTGTTTGCCATGAGTTATTGGGGCATGCATGCCGCGATTTATGGCTTGAATGCAACTACGAATGTGGAAGAACCTATGTCTACCCACTCACCTGATCCTGAGAACCCCCATGTTTCGCCGTAGTTAAGGGGGCGTTGATCTCAACGCGATTGCGGACCTAACAGCTCTATAATTTCTTGCGCTTCGCTGGTGAGTGCCGGAATCGTTGATTTCAATATCGATATACGGTCAAATACATCAGGTTTGTTGCTCAGCGTTTCGCGCAATGATTTTCCGAAAGCCAAGCGGAGTTCGGTGCCGATGTTGAATTTGCACACCCTACTGGAGTGAGCGAGTTTGCGCCTAACATCTGATGCAATGCCGCTGCCGCCATGGAGAACCAATGGCCGCGTGGTGACCGCTTCAATTGCGCGTAAGGTCGCAAAATCTATGCCTTCTGTGGGCTCAGTTTGCAGGTGTACATTCCCAATCGAAATGGCGATGGCATCGGCTCCGGATTCGCGATCAAAGCGGGAGACTTCTTCTGGGTCAGTCATCGCGGAGGCCGCACCTGCAGCATAGCCCACCACGCCCACTTCGCCTTCAACCGAAATCCGATACGGGTGGGCAAGGGCTACAACCCTTCGCGTCAAAGCAATATTTTCAACAATCGGTAATTTTGAACCGTCAATCATGATCGACGTGAAACCCGCAGCAACACCCGCTTCGCATTCTTCATAAGTGTAAGCATGGTCAAGATGGGCCACAACTGGAACGCTCGCGCGCTCGGCTAAATGACGAAACATTTGGCCCCAAAGTGCCGTTGGCATATGGGCTCTGGCGCCCGGTCCGGCTTGCAAAATTACAGGCAGATTTGCGGCTTCGGCAGCAGCCACATAAGCCAGCGCATCTTCCCAGCCGAGCACGACTAATCCCGCAACAGCGTAACCATCGCGCATGGCTGGATGCAAAACATCACTCAGATTAGCGACCGTCATTTAAATTTGGCGATCATGTCTTTAATGCCGGGAATAGTTTCAACTTGATAAGCGTGCGTCGGTTGGAAATATTGCACCAGCGGACGTTGGCTTAAGCCACCAAGAATGGTGAAATAGTACATTTCATAACCGGGAGCGGCCACGCAAGGATGATAGCCCTGCTCCAAAACAATCGTTGAACCATCTATCAAATGATAAGCATCGCCGACTTTGCCATCTTCGCGCTGAACCAATTGCATGCCGAAACCATGATTAGGCCGGAAGCGGAAATTATAAGTTTCATCGTGGCGGGTTTCGAGCGGCAAGCGATCAGTGTCGTGCTTATGCGGCGGAAAGCCAGACCATCCGCCCTGCCCGACAGTGAATAATTCGGACACTAATAATCGGCCGACGCGGTCTTTATATTTCGTACCAATAATGTGTTTTATTTTGCGATGGGTTTTGGTTTCGTCGGAACCATATTGAATTTTGTCGATGTCGGCCACGCGCACTGCGAAGGGCTGCAACACGCCATCAAATTTTGCGCCCGCGACAAAAATTTCGGCGGCATCACTGGTGCAAACCATTTCCACTTTTGCTCCCGATGGCGCGTAAACGCCTTCTGGTTCACCATCCCAAACATCAACCCCGCGATTGCCGATGCCGTTATATGTCTCACCCTCGATATTCACATCAATCGTTCCCGTGGCCGGAACGATGCCGGTTTCATAGCCCGGCACTTGGTAAGTAAAAGCCTCACCTTTTTTGAGTTTTACGACGTTGAAATAATTCAGAGGAACGCGGGCATCATTCACATCGACGATGGCGCGGTTATTGTTATCATGGGGCGGAATATGCATGAGTTTAACTTTCGTGGGTCTTCATAAAAGAGGTGAGTTCAGTTTCATTAGGCATGGCAGGCGCGCAGCCAACGCGCGTTACCACAATGGCAGCCGCGGCAGAGCCTCGCCGCACCGCAGATTTCACATCATGGCCAGAAGCCAGACTTGTGACAAATGCAGCCAGGAATGAATCGCCAGCGCCAGTTGGTTTTAGGGCTTTGACTTTAAAAATTGGGGTTTCAAATTTTTGATTTCCAGCAAAGGTGACCGAGCCCAATGGGCCCATTTTATAGACCACAATTTTTGCAGTTTCTTTGGCCAGTGTTGCCGCTAATTCAAGACCTGCCCCCTTTGCCATAACGTCGAACTCTTCATCGTTGCCGACGACAATGGAGCACATCCGTGCGGCGGCTAGGCAAGTGGTTGCCGCGTCTTCGGCGGACGTCCAAGAGTAAGGCCGGTAGTCAACATCGAGAACAATTGGGATGTTTGCCGCTTGCGCTTGGCCCATCATGGCGAAAGTTGCTTCACGAGAAGGCGATACGGCAAGTGCTGTGCCCGTAATAATTAAAGCGCCAATGCCATTGAAATCCAGCGCGTGCATTCCCAATTGGAAATCAGCGGCGTTGTTGCGATAAATCACAGATTGGCAATTTTCGCTGCGGCTTTCGACAACAGCTAGGGAATTGCGCGGTTCGCCGGAAACCACGGAAACGTAGGTTGCGGAGATACGATGGTCTTTTAACTTGTTCAATGTGAAGCGGCCAACGGCATCATTTGATACCGCCGAAATCAGCGTCGCATTACCGCCCATTCGCGTTATACCTGCGGCGGTGTTGGCGGCGGACCCACCGAGCGCTGTGGTGAATTTTTCAGCCCGCTCAATTTCCGTGCCTGAGGGATCGGCGTAGAGGTCCATCCCGGCGCGGCCAAGTATTAAAAAAGAATTATATTTGATTGTTGCATCTGTCATCTTGACGAAGCAGCTTAAATGCCGCTTGAGAGAGTGGCAAATGAAATAAGGAAGTGGTCCATGACGCAGATCGGAATTGGCATTATTGGCGGCGGTTATATGGGCAAAGCTCATTCCATTGCTATGGGTGCAGTTGCCGCTGTGTTCGATACGGCATTGCGACCATCTCTGGAAATTATCTGCACAACAACTGAATCGGGTGCTGCCGACAAAGCGCGGCAGTTTGGTTTTAAATGCGGCACTGCAGATTGGCGCGTGGTGGTTGCAGACCCCTCAGTTGATGCAATCGTGATTGCCAGCCCGCAAACCACTCACATGGAAATAGCACTCGCCGCCTTTGCAAAAGGAAAACATGTCCTGTGCGAAAAACCGCTCGGACTTTCTCTGGAAGAAAGCCAGGCCATGCTAGCAGCTGCGGAAAAAAGCAATTGCATTCATATGGTCGGTTTTAATTACATCCGCACACCAGCTTCGCAACTTGCGCGCCAAATTATTGAGCGCGGAGAAATTGGTGACGTCACATTTATTCGCGCTGAGCACACAGAAGATTTTCTGGGTGATGCAGAAATTCCTGGAAATTGGCGCACCGAAGGTCGCGCCAATGGCAATATGGGAGATCTCTCGCCCCATATTATCAATGCGGTGTTTGCGCTTGCAGGACCGATCACGTCGCTGGTCGCTGACATAAAAACTGTTTACCCAACGCGTGGCGGTGTTCCTGTCACAAATGATGACCAAAGTGCTATCATGTGCCGCTTTGCCAATGGCGCGATGGGGCAATTGTTTGTGAGCCGCGTGGCCGCTGGCCGCAAGATGGGTTACGCTTATGAAATCTACGGCACCAAAGGTTCGATCCGCTTTGATCAAGAAGATCAGAACGCTTTGTGGCTCTATCGCTCAATAGGTGATGAGGCGCGGCGCGGGTTCACGAAAATTCTCACCGGGCCTTTGCATCCTGACTTTAAGCCTTTCTGTTTAGGCGCAGGTCATGGCACGGGTTATCAAGATCAAATTACTATTGAGGCCAAGGATTTTTTGGAAGCCATTCACGAAAAGAAATTGAAGTGGCCAACTTTCCGCGATGGCATGTTGGTCAACCAAATTGTCGAAGCCAGCTGGCGCTCTTTTGAGACGCGCGGTTGGGTTGATATTGCAAAACTCTAAATTTGGAACGGATTAAGAATATGACAACATTAAAATGGGGCATGATCGGCGGCGGCGAAGGCAGTCAAATTGGGCCCGTGCATCGCATTAGTTCGGGTATGGATGGTCTCTTTCATTTGGCAGCAGGCGCTCTCGATGTGGACGCTGCGAAAGGCCGCAATTTTGCCGAGCGACTTGGCATTGCAAGTGACCGCGCTTATGGCGATTGGAAAGAAATGCTAGCGGGCGAACGTGATCGCAAAGACCGCATTGATCTTGTCACTGTTGCCACGCCAAACTCAACCCATTATGAAATTACCAAAGCGTTTTTGGAAGCTGGCATCAACGTGCTGTGTGAAAAACCAATGACAATAACGGTGGATGAAGCTGAAGACATTGCAGCAACGGCAAAGCGCACCGGAAGCATCTGTGCAGTGAACTATGGCTACACAGGTTATTCACTGGTGCGCCATATGCGGGCAATGGTGGAGCGCGGCGACCTTGGCAAAGTGCGGTTGATCGTGGTTGAGTTTGCGCATGGTTTTCATGCTGATGCGGCGGATGCTGAAAACCCGCGCATGCGCTGGCGCTATGATCCGGCACAAGCCGGCACATCCGGTCAGTTTGCTGACTGTGGCATTCATGCGCTTAACATGGCGAGTTTTGTTTCTGGCCAAAATGCGCGCGAACTTTCAGCTGATTTTGTTTCAGCAATTGCCAGCCGCCAGTTGGAAGACGATGCGATGGTCAATGTCCGCATGGATGGTGGCACGACTGTTCGGCTGTGGACCAGCTCGGTTGCCGTTGGCAGTTTTCATGGTTTCAACATTCGCGTGTTTGGCGAAAAAGGTGGCCTTCGCTGGGCGCAACAATGGCCCGACCAATTGCAATGGACACCTGTGAATGGTCGCACCGAAACCATTGAACGCGGCAGCGCTGACTCGTCGGATGCCGCCCATGCTACCCGCATTGCCACAGGCCATTCCGAAGGCATGTTGGTTGCATTTGCAAATATCTATACTGATTTAGCAGCAGCCATTCACGCTAAAAAATCGGGCATTGCGGCTCCCGCCCACACGCTACATTTCCCAACAGCAGTTGACGGGTTGCGATCAATTGCGGCTATTCAGGCTGCGGTCACTTCGGCAACTCAGCACAGTGCGTGGGTGGATGCCCGACCGGCATCGTTACGGAGTTAAGTGAATATATGTTCGACATGATCAAAATTACTGACCTTTCGAAAGTTTACAAAACAGGGTTTAACGCGCTTTCATCAATCAATCTCACGATTAAAAAAGGTGAGATTTTTGCACTCCTCGGACCCAATGGCGCTGGCAAGACGACGCTGATTTCCGTAGTCTGCGGGATCGTCAATAAATCGAGCGGTAGCGTGCTGATTGATGGTCATGACAACGTGAAATCCTATCGCCACACGGGCCATGATCGGGCTGGTGCCGCAAGAATTGCATTTAAGTATTTTTGAAACGGTGTGGGACACGATTAGTTTCAGCCGCAGTTTATTTGG
>JAYUOP010000257.1:0-6119 GCA_043760745.1 Hyphomicrobiales bacterium | reverse complement strand
GACGAGCGGTTCATCCATGAGATTATTGCCAGCGGTTACCGCATGACGGGCGGCGGCTTGGGCGTCCCCCGCACCGGCGGCAATAATGCCGCGCGACAAGGCTTGATAGCCATTACGGGCTTTGCGAAAGCGTAAATAATCGCGCGCGGTTTCAGGGCTCCGCCACAGTTTGCGGAAGAGACCCAATATGAACATGAGGGCCAGCACACTGAGGAATGCGAGCGCTACGGCCAAGAGAAATGATATTTCAATCTCGCGGCCAAGCCAGCGCAGGGTTAATGTGCCCGGCCGATCTGCCAGCCAAGCAAAGCCAATGGCGGCCACAATCAACAGGCCAAAGCGCCAGAGTAATTTGATCATTGCAATTATCCCCTTGCCGCTATCTCACGAAGCACAGCTTCCGCGGTTTTATCCAAAGCTGCCTCCAGAGCAAGGCGATTATCGAGGCGGACGCGCCAGTGCTCTAGGGCTATTGGCAAGGCAACATCGGGAATATCCAGCGCGCTGCGCGCTTGCACGAGATCACCAGCGTCGGCGTAAGCTGCGGATTTTTGCGCGATGGCAAGCCAATCTTGATTGTCCAAACTGCGGATCGTGATCAGGCCTGAAAGTGCATCGAGCAATTGATCGAAATAGCTCGGTTCAGCAGGTTGGGTAGGGGTGGTTGTGGCGGTTGGAAGGCTTGGAATAAGGGCTTCAAGTTCAGCGCTTAAGCCTTTGGCATTGGGTAGACCGAGGTCGGCATATTTTGCAAGTACGTCGAGACCATCGGCGGCGGGCACCATGCGGGCAACACGGTCGAGCTCAGCCCGATAGCCTGTACCGTTCGCGATTTTAGCCTTGATATCGGCGAGGGATTGGGAGAGGGCGGCGGTATCTGTTGCTTGACCGTTAGGCGCTTGTTTAAGGCTAGCCAAATCTTTTTCGAGAGCGTCAATGCGGGCGGTGAGTGCGGTGAGAAGGGATGGATTAATGTCTGGTCCCGTACCATTCGTGCCTACCGAAGCAAGGCTGGATTTCAGATTTTCAATCTCAGATTTGGTGGTGCCAAGGGTTGCTTCAATGGTTGCCAATTGGCTTTCGATTGCGCTGAATTGCGGTGCCAAGGCTTTGGCGGTTTTGGTGGCGGTTTTGCTTTCCTCGCTCACGGCACCAAGCTCAGTACGCATGGCTGCAATATTGGTGTCCATGCTTTGCAATTGGGTTTGCACAGTGGTGTTTTGCGCTGTCAGAGCGGCCAGCTTTTCGGCCTGTTCGGTCATGGCATCCGTTGGCAAGAACGATGACAGAACGTTGCGATAGAGAAATCCGCCGCCAAGTAAACCTGCTACAAGTGCGCCCAAGAGAAGGCCGCGACCTGAACTTACTCGGGTTTTTTGCGGGGGTGCTGGCTGTTCAGCCGCGCGATCCTCAATGATGGTTTCAACATCAAGATCAATGACGGTCGGGGAAATGGGCGATTCAGAATTTGATTTGGTCATGGGGCAAGGGCCTATTCGTTTATGGTCGATTGATCAAGGAGATCAAGCATAGCGGCTTCATGGGCGTGTTTTGCAATTTTCTTGCGCCAGCTTTGTGGCAGGTTTGCCGCTACATTGGCAGAGAGACAAAAGTGGATAATGTCTTCTGCCGTTTTAGATAAATTAGCGGCGTTGACTTCCGCGACCCAGAGCTTTGCGGTGCGCGGCGAATAAAGCAAAACGCCATCAAATGTGCTGAGTTCTTCGGGTGTTAAATTAAGAGGTTGCGGCACCGCATCATAACACATCAGCCTTGTGGTTTGATAACCAGCAACTTTGAGCAAGCCTTCGAGATCAGCCGAAGTTTCAGCGCCAGAGAGATAGAGAATTGGACCATCTTCCGGTTTTAAAGTTTTTTGAATATGGCGCACGAGGCCATGCACATCACCGCCGTGAGCACTGGCTTTTTTGAAACCTGATTTTTGCGCTTGGGCTAGGGATTGCGCACCGACGGCATATAGCGGAATTGATTTTATCGGGTTGAAATCATTTGGGGTGCGAAGTGCGTTGGCGCTTGTGATGACGATGAGTTGATAGGGCTCATCAGGAATAGATTGTTTTTGGCGGGGTACGATCGAAATCAACGGTGCTGATTCAATTTCATGGCCAAGCTGCTCCAAGCGCCGGGTTAGGTTTGCGGCATCTTCTTCGGGTCTGGTGATCAGAAGTTTCATTTAAATGCGATGGCGCTGCCACCCCTCGATTTGATTTCTTCACCCGCGTCTTTCCCCATGCGCGCAGCATCGGCGATTATTCCACGCCGCGTGGTTTCAAAACATTGAGTGCCGTCATGGGTTAATGCGTGGCCGGTGAAATGGAGATCATCATCTTTGATATACGCGTGGCCAGCAATTGGCGTTTGGCAGGACCCATCGAGGGCTTTTAAAAATGCGCGCTCGCAGGCCACAGCGATTTCTGTGTCATCATGGTTGATGGCGCGGATGAGCGCGCGCGTTGTTTCATCGTTACTTCTGATTTCGAGACCGATGGCACCTTGTGCTATTGCTGGGAGCATAACGTCCATTGGAACGGCAGCCGTAATCTTATCGCTTAAGCCCAAACGGTTGAGACCAGCGCAGGCCAAGAAGGTCGCGTGGGCAATGCCCTCTTCAAGTTTCCGCAATCGGGTTTCAACATTGCCGCGAAAAGATACTGATTTGAGATCGGGACGGATGCGCAAGACTTGTGCTGTACGGCGGACGGATGATGAGCCGAGGTTTGCGCCATGCGGTAAGTCGGCGATGGATTTTGCGACGGGGCTGATAAAAGCATCGCGGGCGTCTTCGCGCGGAAGGTATGAAGCGATTTCCAAACCGTCTGGCAGAAGTGCGGGCATATCTTTCATTGAATGTACGGCGAGTTGAATGTCCCCCGCGACGAGAGCTTCCTCGATTTCCTTGGTGAATAGGCCTTTGCCACCAATCTCCGCTAGTGGACGATCCTTGATGCGGTCACCTGTCGTGCTGATGACTACAATTTCAATATCGGCGGGGTTCAGGCCATGCGCGGCGCAAAGGCGGTCCCTGGTTTCATGGGATTGGGCGAGAGCAAGAGGGGATCCCCGGGTTCCGATACGAAGTTTGGTCATTTGCAATTTCAATTCAGTGAGTGCTAGAGGTCAAGCCATTATTCTAACCTCTTTGAGCGCATTCGTCACCACATCCCTATGGCCCCTCCACAAACTTATATTCTTGGTATTGAAACCTCGTGCGATGAAACCGCGGCTGCGGTGGTGCGCCGGGATGCAGATGGCACCGGCCACATCCTCAGCAATGTGGTTTTGAGTCAGATTAAGGACCATGCGCCATATGGTGGCGTGGTTCCAGAAGTGGCAGCGCGGGCGCATGTCGTGCATTTAGACCGGCTGGTGCGCCAAGCGATGGCCGAGGCTGGGCTTGAATTTGGTGCGCTTTCAGGCGTGGCTGCAACAGCGGGGCCGGGACTTTTAGGCGGTATAATTATTGGCCTCACAGTGGCCAAAGCAATTGCATTGGCGCGTGGATTACCACTGTTAGCAGTCAATCATTTAGAAGGCCATGCGCTTACGCCGCGCTTGCTGCAACCCTGTGTATTTCCATATTTGTTACTGTTGATTTCCGGCGGACACACGCAGTTTCAATTGGTCGAAGGGGTTGGACGTTACACCCGGCTTGGGACGACGATTGATGATGCGCTGGGCGAAGCGTTTGACAAGACAGCTAAGCTTTTAGGATTGGGCTATCCTGGAGGCCCGCGCGTTGAGCTTTATGCGCGGAAAGGTGATCCCACGCGCTTTAAGTTACCGCGGCCCTTGAAGGGTCGGGCAGATTGTAACTTTTCGTGGTCTGGATTGAAAACCGCGGTGCGCGAAGTGGTGCGCTCACTTGGCGAATTATCTGAACAAGATGTGGCCGATGTTTGTGCTGGATTTGAAGCGGCGGTTTGCGATGTTATGGCGGATCGGTTGATGAAGGCGTTTGCGGTCTTTCGAGAACGCCATCCTGATCAATTGCATCCCTTGCTGGTGGTAGCTGGTGGGGTTGCGGCGAATGCGAAATTGAAAGCAACATTTGAAGCCACAAGTGTCAAGGCCGGATTTCAATTGGCGGTTCCACCGATTGCTCTGTGTACTGATAATGCAGCCATGATTGCTTGGGCAGGTGCCGAACGATTGGCGCTCGGTCTGAGCGATCCCTTAGATTTTGTGGCACGGGCGCGGTGGCCTTTAGATGAAGTGTCGTTGCCAGTTTACGGTTCTGGCAAACTTGGGCCCAAAGCATGAGTGATCGGATTCTGGTTTTGGGGCAAGGCGCTTGGGGGCAAGCATTAGTGCATGTTGCAAAATCATCTGGACATGAAGTTGTGGTGTGGCGTCGCGGCAATCAAATGCCGTCGGGTAAGTTTGATGCTGCAGTCATAGCGGTGCCAGCGCAGGCGGTGCGGAGTGTTCTTGCGGCGTTTCCCAAAATTGAGATCAGCTCTCTCATCATCGCCGCAAAAGGCATCGAGCAAGATAGTCAAAAATTCATGGCGGAAGTTGCTGCGGAGGTTTTACCCAAAGTTCCAGCGTTGGTTTTATCAGGACCGAGCTTTGCGGCAGATGTTTTGAAAGGTTTGCCTACTGCGGTTTCACTGGCCGCGCCAACAATGGAATTGGCGCAGACATGGGCGATAAAACTTTCTCTGCCAGTGTTCAGAATCTATGCCAGCGATGATGTCTTAGGCGTCGAAATTGGCGGGGCATTTAAGAATGTTTTGGCAATTGCCTGTGGTATCTCTGCAGGCAAAAAATTAGGTGACAGTGCGCAAGCTGCATTGACCACGCGCGGCTTTGCCGAGCTCAGTAGATTTGGTGCAGCACTGGGCGCAAAGCCTGAAACACTGATAGGCCTTTCTGGGCTTGGCGATCTGTTGTTGACGTGCTCCAGCCCGCAATCGCGGAATTTTTCCTATGGTTTTCGCATTGGCGAGGGGGCAACCCCACATGAAGCGATGAGCGCGTCTTGTGGGGTCGTGGAAGGCGTCTATTCTGCAGCGGTTGCGGCAAAGTTGGCGATCTTACACAGTGTCGATATGCCGATTATTGCAGCCGTTGCCGCAATCGTTCATAACAAACTCGATCCAGATCAAGCAATCAGACAATTACTTGATCGCCCCTTAAACCGCGCTCATTCTTGAAAGAAGAAACTATGCTTTACGCTTTGATTTGTAATGATAAACCAGACAGTCTTCACGTTCGCATGGATGCGCGACCGGCCCATCTTTTGTTTCTTGAGAGTTTAGGTGAAGCACTTAAAGCGGCAGGCCCGTTTGTGAATGATGACGAAAAACCAACGGGAAGTTTGGTGATTATTGAAGCGGAATCGCAAGCAGCGGCAGAAGCTACAGCAGCGCTAGATCCTTATGCTAAAGCTGGTCTTTTTGCTTCGGTAGACATCAAGCCGTGGAAGTGGCTGATCAAGAATCCGGAAGCAAAATAATGGCTTATTGGTTGTTTAAATCTGAACCTGATACGTGGTCTTGGGATCAACAAAAAGCCCGAGGTGCCGCTGGCGAAGAATGGACTGGGGTTCGCAATTATCAGGCGCGAAATTTTATGCGCGCCATGAAAGTTGGCGATAAAGGGTTTTATTATCACTCCAATGAAGGCCGCGAAGTGGTTGGTATTGTTGAGGTTTGTGAGACCGTTAAACCCGATTCTACATCTGATAATCCAACATGGGAATGCGTGCATATTCGAAGCGTAATGAATGTGCCACGCGCGGTGAGTTTGGACGTGATCAAAGCCGATCCGCGTTTAAGTGAAATGGTGCTGGTAAAAAATTCAAGGCTGTCGGTGCAACCGGTATTGGCGAGCGAATGGGCAATTGTTTGTGAGCTTGCTGGCTTTACCAAAACACCGTGACCCGCGCTACATTTATAAAATCCAATACGACAGTTCTTGCCGCTCCACTGGTGCCTGAAATCATGTTGCATTTGGCGCATGAAGCGGTTCCTTTATGGCAAAAGACCGAAGAAGAATTGGGCGAGATGGGATTGCCGCCGCCGTTTTGGGCCTTTGCTTGGGCGGGCGGACAAGCCTTAGCGCGCTATGTTTTGGACCATCCAAATGTGGTGCGC
>JAYUOP010000256.1:0-2512 GCA_043760745.1 Hyphomicrobiales bacterium | reverse complement strand
GTGGTCGATGATATGCTCCGTAGGCTGACGAATGTTGCGAAAACGGGTGAAGGAAATTTGCTAGAAGCAGCGGTAAACGCGGCGCGGGCCAAAGCAACGGTTGGTGAAATTTCGGCGGCACTAGAAATGGTCTGGGGTCGGCATGTTGCAAGGCCACAACTGGTGCGCGGCGTATATGGCGCCACACCAAAAGACCGCGAAAAAATTGATGCCGCTAAGCAAGCGGTTGTGGCGTTTGCAGAAGTAGAGGGACGCCCGCCCAGCATTTTGGTGGCCAAGATTGGGCAAGATGGGCATGACCGCGGGCAGAAGGTTATCTCCAGTGCTTTCAGTGACTTAGGATTTGATGTTGATGTTGGCGAATTGTTTGCAACACCTGAAGAGGTGGCGGCGCGGGCGATTGCTCAGAAGGTTCATATTGTCGGCGTGTCATCCCTTACTGCTGGGCATTTGGCACATATTCCGGTTTTAAAATCGGCTCTCGAAAATGCGGGCCATGGTCATGTCTTGATCGTCGTTGGTGGTGTAATCCCGCCGGCTGATGTGGCAACGCTCTTTGAAATGGGGGCTGCTGCCGTGTTTCCACCGGGCACAATTATTCCTGATGCGGCACGAGAGCTCTTGGAGAAACTGAGTGCTCATTTAGGCTATGCGCAACGGAGGCCAAAGTGATGAACCTCTCTCGCCGGACATTGTTGGGAGGCTTAGGTTCGTTAATCGCACTGCCCGCCTTCGCACATGAAATTATTTCGCCAGAAAAAAGCGGTGATCAAACGCAGCGACTGCAAGCGGCGATTGATGAGGCGCAGCGAACGGGCATTCCAGTGTCGCTCGGAAAAGGCAAATTCCGGGTGCGGAGTTTGCGTATTTCTAGTGCGGTAGAAATCATCGGGAGTGCGGGTCAAACAATTCTGGAAGCCATTGATGATCAGCCCATCATTGACATTGCAAAGTCGGGCACGGTAACGCTCCGTGGACTGACATTCTCGAGCGATGATAAGAAAACTGATTTGGTTTCGGCTGGCGATGTGAAGCGGCTGTATGTGACCGAGTGTCAATTCATTGGCGGTGGCACGGGGCTCAATATGCAGCGGTGCTCGGGGCGAATTATTGGTAATAATTGCCAGTATCAAGAGAACAGCGGTATTTTTAGCAATGACAGTAAGGGCCTCGAAATTGCCAGCAATACTGTGTCTGATATTGGCAATAATGGTATTTTGGTGTGGCGCAGCGAGCCTGGCGAAGACAATAGCATTGTGACCAATAATCATGTTTCGCGGGTCGCCGCGCGCGATGGCGGATCTGGGCAAAACGGCAATGGGATCAACGTGTATCGCGCCGGGCATGTGATGATTGCCAACAACCGGGTGACCGATTGCGCTTACTCTGGCATCCGGAATAATTCAGGCGCGAATTCGCAGATTATCGGCAATTCGATTTCGCGAGCAAATGAAGTCGCACTTTATGTTGAGTTTGCGTTTCAAGGTGCGGTAGTTGCTGATAATCTCATCACTGATGTGGGGTTTGGAATTTCGATCACCAATTTTGATGTCGATGGCCGCTTGGCAATGTGTTCCGGCAATATCATTCGCAATGCGCGGGGCAGCAAAACTTTAGGCGTTACATTAGGTGGCGGCATTCATGCCGAAGCCGATACTATTATCACGAATAATGTGATTGAGGATGGCCTTGATGTCGGCATTAGTTTGGGCTGGGGACCGCACTGCCGGAACTTGACCGCGATGAACAACTTGATCCGCAATTGCCCGAAAGGGATTTCAGTCTCAGTTGCTAATGGTGCACGTAAAGCGGTGATTATGGGCAACACGATCGACAACGCCAAACAAGCAGCGGTGATCGGTATGGATCATCTTGAACCTGCAACTGGCGATCTCACAAAAGCCGGCGCTGCCATTCCCGCTCATGTTTCAATGCGCGGAAATGTTGTGACGTGAAATCTTTTTCTTATCTTCATGTATTTTGTGCAAAGAAAGGAACGTATCTTGCGTTTCTTTTTCCTTGTGCAGCATCAGCAGCGCAAATTAGGCCATCTCGAATGGAATCTGCAATCACAGTTGATACAGCTTGGTAGTCTTCAACAGAAAGTGAAAAGCGCGCTCTTAGGCTGGCGTTACTCATGAAATCGTTCTTTAAAAAACCTAAAACGCAATGTTGAAAACAGGAGCGCTTTCTTTCTTCTCTGCTCAATTCTTTAAAGTGTTTGGGTCCAAAAAGTGTAGCGATGAAACCATTCGTCGAATTGCGAAACGCTGGTGCTGGTAAATTCAGAGAATGTTGTATTGAAGATTTTTCTATTGCGGCTACAGACTTGTCCAGTCCTCGCCCACGTTCCTCACATAAGTTTAAACTCCGCATTGCAGAAGCTAGTTTTTCATTCCTTGATCTCGGAACGTCATCAATCATTCGGTTAATTTCACCCAACGGTATACCGGGATTTGAGACTTCGATGCGGTTGCTAAATATTTCAATTATAGGACCGCTTCCCGTTGCC
>JAYUOP010000255.1:0-2513 GCA_043760745.1 Hyphomicrobiales bacterium | reverse complement strand
TATACATCGGCACCCAAGGCATCGTGCAAGGTACTTATGAAACCTTCGCCGAAGTGGGCCGCAAACATTATGGTGGCGATCTTAAAGGCAAATGGTTTTTAACAGCTGGCCTCGGCGGCATGGGTGGTGCCCAACCCTTGGCTGCCGTGATGGCTGGCGCATCAATGATCGCCATTGAATGCCAACCATCAAGAATCGAAATGCGCCTCAAAACCCGCTACCTCGATTTCCAAGCACCGACCATTGAAGAAGCCTTGAAAATGATCAAAGCTTCACCCAAACCAATCTCAGTCGGCGTTTTAGGCAATGCCGCTGAAATTCTGCCCGATATGGTGAAACGCAAAATCCTGCCCGATGCAGTCACCGACCAAACATCCGCCCATGATCCCATCAATGGTTATCTACCTATTGGCTGGACATTGGCTGAGTGGGAAGACAAACGCGCCAGCGATCCTGATGCTGTGAAAGCCGCATCAATGGCATCGATGAAAATTCACGTGCAAGCCATGCTCGACATGCAGGCCATGGGTGTTCCCACCTTGGATTATGGCAATAACATAAGACAAATGGCACTGGAGATGGGATTGAAAAATGCTTTCGATTTCCCGGGCTTCGTTCCCGCTTACATTCGCCCTTTGTTCTGTCGTGGCATCGGCCCATTCCGTTGGGCCGCACTGTCTGGCAATCCCGAAGATATTTACAAAACCGATCAACGTGTAAAAGAGCTGATCCCTGACGATAAGCACTTGCATAACTGGCTTGATATGGCGCGTGAACGCATCGCGTTCCAAGGCTTACCTGCTCGCATCTGCTGGGTGGGTCTCGGCCAACGTCACAGGCTAGGCCTCGCCTTCAATGAAATGGTCAAGAACGGCGAAGTCGAAGCCCCCATTGTGATCGGACGTGACCATCTGGACTCAGGGTCCGTCGCCTCACCCAACCGCGAGACTGAAAGCATGTTGGATGGCTCTGATGCTGTGTCCGATTGGCCTTTGCTCAATGCACTTCTCAACACGGCCAGTGGTGCCACTTGGGTTTCAATCCATCACGGCGGCGGTGTTGGTATTGGCTATTCGCAACATGCCGGCATGGTGATTGTTGCCGATGGCACTGATGATGCCGCAAGGCGCTTGAAGAACGTGTTGTGGAATGACCCTGCAAGCGGCGTGATGCGCCATGCTGATGCAGGATATGAAATCGCCGTGGAATGCGCCAAGGAGCAGGGATTGAAACTGCCGGGTGTTACGATTTGAAATCTAAGTCATCAGTTGCACAACCATCGCTGCAACCCCGCCAATGAAAAACGAAGCGAATAAATTCAGCAAATTCGCCAATGTTGATCCGGCTTTACGGCCGGAAAATTTGCGCCTTGTGGTGGATTTAGAAAACTTAAGCTCGACTGCAGCCGTTATCATTCCTGCCAACACAGTGAAGACAAATGCAATCAATGCGGCACTGGGCGATTTGAAGATCAGCAACAGCGGAATGATCAACATCAAAGGGCCGCCCATGATTAAAACGGCTAATAGTTTTAAACGCAGAATTTGTTTTGCTGTACGCGGCGCTACCACCAGAAGATCAGGCGTGTCCTCGCCGGTAATCGCGATGCCCGTGATATCTCCGATCAATTTTCCCGACCCGAACACACTCAAAAATGCAGCACCTGGAATTGCCATGAAGAGATTGGTGATTTTGGCCAAACCAAAAATAAGCGGGATCAAAAAGATCAGTTGAAGCAGCAAATTGAAAATCAACGCCGGGTCGCGCGTCATCAGCAACAGTTCCTTTTTAACAATCACCCAACCGAAATTACTTTTGAAATGTTGTGCAATATTTTTATTTTTGTTTTTTCGTGGTGAACCATAATTTCCAGCGGTTTGAAAACTATTCATAAAACGCTGCTGCAAAGCGCCGGTGGTGAATACGAAAATTGCAGCCGCACCCCCAACAATAATGCCAAGCGCCAAAGGATCGCCAAAGCCAGCTTTGCCCAGCAAACTGCTAAAGCCAGTAGCACCAATGCCATGATCGACAAACCAATCATACAGGCTTTGAAATCCAGATTTTTTGCCCTCTTCCGCATGCAAAGCCAGCTGCGAAAAAATAAATATTGAAGCCGCCATAACGGCAGCGATAATTTGGATGGCCTTGCGCGCTGCTCTGGCACCCATGATGCGCACAATAAGCAGCGTGAGGCCAAGACCAATACATGTTGAAAAGACTGCAATAGCAACAACTAGAATTGGCAGGCCCAAAAGACTTGGATTTTTGACCAGCGCTATTGGAATGAGAAAAGGAAAAACGAAGATCACATTGAATGTGAGCATCGACATGGCAATTCCGGAAAGCTTGGCCATCATGACCCGTTGCGGTGAAGCTGGCGAGGTGAGCAGCAATTCTAAATCGGCTTTCTCGTAAAGCGAATTATGTGTTGCGCGCATTGCGCCGCTCAAATTAAATGTGAGCATGGCAATCGAGCTAATCAAAATCATGATATAAAAATAGGGCGTGGG
>JAYUOP010000254.1:0-16855 GCA_043760745.1 Hyphomicrobiales bacterium | reverse complement strand
TTCGCGTGCTATCATGGGTTACATCCATGATCGCAAAGCGGCTTAAGACAAGGGGCAGAAACAATGGCAAAAATTACGCGCGTCGAAGCCTTGATGGTAAATCTGGTGCCAAAGGTCAAACGCACTGACGCCATTCAATCTTTTGTCAGTCAGGAAACCCCGATCATCCGCATTTACGATGCCGATGGTGCTGTCGGCACGGGCTATTCTTACACCATTGGAACGGGTGGACCGTCGATCATGAAACTGATTGAGCTCACCTTGGCCCCCGCCTTGATTGGTCGTGAAGCCACCGAGATCGAGCGCATTTGGCGAGACCTCTTGTTCCTCACCCACGCCACATCCGTTGGGGCGATCACGTCGCTGGCGCTCGCAGCGATTGACACTGCACTCTGGGACCTCAAATGCGTGAAAGCCAACGAGCCGTTGTTTCGTATGGCAGGTGGCGCACAGGAGCGCATTCCACTTTACACAACAGAAGGCGGCTGGTTGCATATTGAGACTGCAGCCCTTGTGGATGACGCGTTAAAGGCCAAGGCACTTGGCTTTGGTGGATCAAAAATAAAAATCGGGCGGCCCCATGTGTCGGAAGATGTGGCACGGATTGAAGCCGTGCGCAAAGCTGTGGGGCCCGCCTTCGAGATCATGACCGATGCCAACCAACGCTTCACCGTGGACGAAGCCATCCGCCGCGCGCGCTGCTTGACGCCACTGGACATTGCCTGGATCGAGGAGCCGCTGACTGCTGATGACCTCATGGGGCATGTCAGGTTGTCCAAAAGCACGACATTGCCTGTCGCAGTTGGTGAAAGCATTTACAGTCCTCTGCATTTTCGTGAATACTTGCAACAAGGAGCCTGCTCTATCATTCAAGTTGATGTGGCGCGCATTGGCGGCATTACACCTTGGCTAAAAGTGGCGCATTTGGCCGAATGTTTCAACGTGCCGGTATGCCCGCATTTCCTGATGGAACTGCATGTCTCGCTGTGTGCGGCGGTGCCGAATGCACGCTGGGTCGAATACATCCCGCAACTTGATACCCTGACCACCGAACCGATGCGCATTGAAAACGGTCACGCGATCCCTTCGCCTGCACCAGGCCTTGGCATTGCCTGGGATTTCGATGCCATCAAGGCTCAAACCGTACCCGGCAGCAGTTTCACGATTTCATAGGTGACACTTGATGCAACGTTGCGGCAGCCTGATCAGCATCCATCTCAAAAAATTTTGAGGAATATAAGCGACTGCCCACGGTAGTTTGGCCAAAGGTTTTGTCGATCATCAAGACCTTTAACAACCGCACCTATTCAATCTTCCTGTGTGAACCTGAGAACCTGCTGTTCTCCTATTTTGAATATCACGGCAGCGATTTCGTCAAGCATATGGCGCACATGGCAAAGGATCCCAAGTCGCAAGCATCGTGGAAAGTGTGCGGACCTTGCCAGCAACCCTTGCCCGCATTTACCACTGGAGAATGGTAGGCCCGCATGACGGAAGTGTTCCACTGCAATTGAGGAATGCTCGCAATCTCACGCCTTCTCTAATTGATGTTGGCAAACCGCTGACTTGCGTTCTGGCTGGTTGACACTCTGTCTTGGCCAAAATTTATTGAGGAGAACCTCCAAAACCAGAATTATCCGGGCAAACCGCTGACCTCTGCCCTCGCAACAGTCATGTAACCCATTGAAAAATTTGGCGCACCCGACAGGATTCGAACCTGTGACCCCTGCCTTCGGAGTAAGGCGATTATTCCCTAAATCATTGATAAATATAGGCTGAATGTGCCCAAATGATGCCGATTCTGCCCAATTGAGTCAGAATGTGCCAGCTATTCTGCGGACATTCTGCGGACAAACTTGCGATCAGATTTTAAAATTCGCCAGCAGAAAAACGTTAACAAATAAATCGGTGCATCTCGGAAAATTTGTCCGCTGTCTCGTCTTGCTCTAAAACCTTCACGCGTGCCAACTACTAGGAGCATGAAGAAGCGGGAAGTGCAAGCCTTCATCTTCGCACTTTGCGCTTTTGCTTTTATGTGTCTTTACATTGCCTTGGTTTTTGCGGATGTTGGCGACCTCGCGATTGGCATGGGTTAAAACTTGGTGATCAGTAAGTTGGCCATGCAGAAGCCTTGCAGGCTGATGGCGGTATCCAGAGTTACCGTGCTGTGGCAGTTCACAATGAAGAAGGTCAGCGCACCCTCGTCCTCATTGCGAACGGCAAACGTATCAAAGTCCGGTACATTTTCGGCAATGTCGGCTTCATAGCTAGGGCAATTGACGACGAGTTTAAATGCGGTGCCACAGCCATAGATTGAAGCGAAGTGGTCGAGATAATAAATCGGCGGGCTCCATGCATCGCAGCTTGTTTGGTAACAACTAGCGCAATCATAATCACCAACTGCGTGATGCAAGCGATCTTCACGATGTTGACCGCGGATCAAGATGTTGAGGATTCAGCTGACTTGCAGCCCCATCGCTGGAAAAATACGACGCCCTAACTTAAGCAAGCATCATACAAAGCTTCGATCCGCTAAGTTTCCATATCTACCTTCAAGTGGTGCCTTGCGCAATTCATTCAGCGTTGAAGATCCTGTGCAGAAACACGCAACACGTAACTGATCTTTTGCAATGTTAAAATGGTCGACGACGGCTTGGGCTGATTGTGTTGCAGCGTGCAAAACGCCTGCCGCTTGGCCAACGATATTGGCACCCAAACGAATGGCTTTCGCCGCGTCCAAGCCATTCTTGATGCCGCCGGATCCAATAATAAAGCCGTCTGGACAATGTGCCCTGACGTCGGTGATCGACGATACTGTTGATTGTCCCCAATCAACAAAAGCGCTGGCTACGGCTTTTTGGTGTGGTGTGCTTGCGCGCTCCGCTTCAACAGCAGCCCAACTTGTGCCGCCTGCACCTGCAACGTCAATGACGGCAACGCCAGCATCTATCAGGCGACGCGCCAGCTTTCCGGATATTCCGCAACCCACTTCTTTCACAACGAGTGGCACCTCAAGTTCACGTGCCAGAGCTTCGATTTTGTTGAAAAGCCCTTTCCAATTGCGGTCACCTTCTGCCTGCACTGCTTCCTGCAGGGGATTGAAATGAATAATCAGCGCGTCAGCCTGGATCATGTCGACGGCTTGGCGCGCCTGTTGAATACCAAAGCCGAGATTGAGTTGCGCTGCACCAAAATTTGCAAGAAGTGGAATGTCTGGCGCCAGTTGGCGAAGCTCTGCGCCAAGACCCGCATTGTCCCGGGCTTCAATCGCAACCCGCTGGGAGCCAACCGCAAATGCCAAATTCAACTCTTGGCAAGCGATGGCCAGATTTCGATTAATGTCAGAGGCTCTTTTAGGACCACCCGTCATTGAGCTCACGATGAAAGGTGCATTGATCTGTTTGCCAATGAACGACGTAGACAACGAAACGTCGTCCAGATTTATGTCTGGTAAGGCGTTGTGTACAAATGCAATATCGTCAAAACCGGCACTGGAATTTCTGCCCCGTCCAAGATTGGCTAAAACGATATCGAGATGTTCATTCTTTCTGTCGGTCAGCAATGTTTCGAATCCATAGGACTTTTGATTATTCTAATTGTAGCTTGCTCGCAACCCATTGAAGCGTGCTAGTCTCTCTTACTCGAAAACGAAACTGCTAGATCACAAGATTGATGGACCTAGAACGATGCGTATGACAGTAGAAAGCGAATATTTGGCCCGTCGCACAGTCGAAGAAAGCGAGCTTTCCAGGCTTCGCGCTGCCGTAGAAGATAGTTTGGTGAGCGTTGTAAATGAGCCATCTGACGCGCCGGAAAATTTACAGAATGCCATGCGTCATGCGTTATTGGCCCCAAGCAAACGCTTAAGACCACTCATGGTTTATTTTGCAGCCAACCCATCAGGGTCAGACGTGGAGGTGGCACTGCGCGTCGGAAGTGCTGTTGAAATGGTTCATACTGCTTCTCTGATTTTTGATGACCTACCTTGTATGGATGACGCCCAAATGAGGCGCCACAGACCAACAGCGCATGTGGCCTTCGGCCAGTCTACTGCTATCTTGGGCGCAATTGCATTGCTGACCAGAGCCTTCGGCGTAATTTCAGAAATTGACTCTGTCTCTGCTGAGGTACGTACAAAGCTCAACGGCATTTTATCGAACGCACTTGGTTGCAACGGTCTGGTTGCCGGGCAGGAGCTTGATATGAATGGCCAGAAAGAGTTATCCGACTCCTCTGCGCTGGAGAATTTGATTTGGCTCAAGACCGGCGTTTTATTTGTGGCAGCGGCTGAAATGGGCGCAGTGTTGAGAAATGCCAGCGATGCCCAGGTAAGTGCAGTGCGTCAATACGCTAAACATTTTGGTCTCGCATTTCAGACTCTGGACGACATTCTGGATCACACTGCGAAAACGGACGATGTTGGCAAGGATGTGAAAAAAGACGCTGCCAAAACGACTTTGGTTCACTTATTTGGGCTGACGCAAGCCAAGAGCAAGTGTCAGCATCATCTCAAACTCGCAGACAAGGCTTTAATAGAAAGTGGTGCGATGGTAGAGCCGCTGCGGCAACTCACATCGCGGATCTTTGCAAAAGCAAACTTGTCTTAAACATGCTGGAACGTAACGCTGCCCTGCGCATCAACGGACTGCATACGCAATATGGCAATCGCAACGTACTCAATGGTGTGAGTTTAACTGTTGAAGCAAGCAGCATCTACGGGCTGCTTGGCCGCAATGGTGCTGGTAAGACAACCCTCATTCGTTCAATTTGTGGGCGCATCAAACCCGTCAAAGGCAAAATCCTTGTAGACGGAATTGCAAATACCAAAGCTCAAGCCTTGCACAAAATTGGGCTGGTGCCGCAAGACATTGCGCTTTACCTGCACCTGACGGTCAAAGAAAATCTTGAGGTGTTCGGTCGCCTGTCGGGCCTCTCGCGAAAGGACGCGCGAAATGCCGTAGACTGGGTCTATCAAGCGGCCCATCTCAATGGCCGCATGAATGACCGGATCGATATTTTATCGGGCGGCTGGAAACGCCGTGTCAATATCGCAGCTGCGATCCTGCACAATCCGTCACTGCTCATTCTTGATGAACCCACTGTAGGCGTGGACATTGATGCCCGCAATGCCTTGCACGAACTCATACTTGAACTCAGTCACACAGGTATGGGGATCTTGCTGACCACGCATGACATGGAGCAAGCTGAGACCCTGTGTTCAACAGTTGGTTTTTTGTTCAATGGTATCGTCGCACCTCAAGGGCACCCCCAACATTTGCTGGATGAAACCTATCAGGATTGCAAGGAAGTTGTATTAGAATTGCGCCATCCGCCATCTCATGATCAGTTTGAAATGTTAAAAGCCTCAGGTCTGGCACCTTTCAACGGCAATTTGAGTTGGAGCAGATTTGAGCCCTTAGAAAATATTTCTTCAAGCCACATGGCGCATGATTTTCAAAACCAGGGTTTGACTGTAAGGGAAGTTCGTGTCCGCGATCCTGGTCTCGATAGCTTATTTGTTCATCTGACACAGGATCATGACCCTGACATATACTTGGGTGCCTCATGATTTTTTCAGTGATGAGGGTTATGGCTTTGCACCTCTTCAGGGACAAGGGCGCCTTGGCGATGGCGTTTCTGCTACCGCCAACGATTTTCATGATCTTTGCGGCAATCTTTTCCGGCACCAGTGGTGATGAGTTGCGCTTGAAAGTGGCTTTGGGCATTGGTGAAAAGTCAGAACTTTCCAGCAGGCTTGAAACCGCACTTCGCGCAGAAGAATCACTGCGATTTTTGCCCGATACATTCGTCGACCAGGCCAGTGTCACGCAACAGGTTGAAAATGGTCAGGTTGATGTCGGCTTGTTCATTCAAAGTGACTTGAAGAGCACTGATGTTTCGCCGGTTGTCGTGCTGGTTGATCCCACAAAATTGATGACGGGTGCCATACTCTCGGGTCAAGTTCAGCGCATTCTCGCACTCAAATTGCCTGATCTAGGGCTGGAGCGCACAACGCCCGCCATCTCCAGCATCGTGGGTGGTTTTAGTCCGGAACAGCAAGCAAGACTAAATACGGCTATCAAAGAGCTTGCCACAAAGACGGCTGAAGACAGCACACAAATTGGCATCGTTGAAACCAAGTTGATCGGTGGACGCGGCGGCAGTGGTGCAACCGTCACTTATTATGCCGGGGCCGTCGCCATTATGTTTTTGCTGTTTTCTGCCATGCAGAGTGCGTTTTCGCTGATTGAAGAACGGGCGTCGGGAATTATTGATCGTATTGCAATCGGCAGGGCTGGCACCGACGTGATTGTTGTCGGAAAATTCTTGTTTGTAGTAATACAAGGTGTGTTGCAGGTCGCTCTGATATTTGTGGTCGCCGCTTTGGTTTACGATTTGAAACTTGTGGATCACGCGGTGCCTTGGCTGCTCATCACTGTGGCTGCATCAATAACGGCGGCGGGCCTTGGCTTTGCAGTTGCGTCAATTTGTTCTAGCAAACAGCAGGCACAAACTATCTCCACATTCGTAGTGTTAGTGATATCGGCGGTCGGTGGATCGATGGTGCCGCGCTTCATGATGCCGCCTTGGCTTCAAACCTTGGGCTGGTACACACCAACGGCCTGGACAATAGAGGGCTATCACGGTGTTCTTTGGCGGGGTGAGGCCTTGCAAGAGGTTTTAGTGCCTCTTTTCTGCCTTGTTGCCTTAGGTGTTGCGGGCTTGATTTTAGCGATTGTTGTGTCGCGGATAAGATTGAAAATATGACAAGCTTAAGTGAACGACAAATCGACCGGAATGCAAAGCCGCAACCCAGCACACTGGTCGGTCTTGCGCTTGCGGGCATGATCATTTTTTCTTGGTTCGGCATTCACGTGGCGACGATATTTTTAATAGATTGGGACGCGCGCAAAAGTTGGCTTTTGGCACCCTTGCTCATTGCCTTGCAAACGTGGCTGAGTGTGGGGCTTTTTATTGTTGCGCATGATGCGATGCACGGCACATTGGTACCGTCGATGCCAACGTTAAACCGATTGATTGGCCGATTTTGCGTGGTGATCTATGCCGGCTTTTCATATTCCAAACTCTATGACAGTCATCATGATCACCACCGCTATGTTGGCACGGCTGATGATCCCGATTTCGATGAACAGCATCCCAATCAATTCTGGCCTTGGTACTTCAATTTTTTCCACCACTATTTCGGATTGAAAGAACTCGCCATTCTCACATTGATTGTCGTTGTATATGCTTGGGTTTTGGGCGATCGATACCCTGTTTTGTTGGCGTTTTGGGCGCTGCCCGCTATTTTGTCGTCCGTTCAACTGTTTTATTTCGGTACTTTTCGCCCACACCGTCAAGATAGCGAGCCCTTTGTTGACGGTCATCGCGCACGCAGCGAGAGGTTTTCGTGGCTGGTGTCATTGATCACTTGTTTTCATTTCGGCTATCATCACGAACATCATAACAAGCCGTGGGTTCCTTGGTGGAAATTACCGTCAGAGCGCAAAGCAATCGGTGTTCCATAATTTGATCAGGTGCTGTCATGTCCTACCTCGTTCCAACATTACTGGTTTTTGGCACCGTCATATTAATGGAGTGGTTTGCGGCATGGTCGCATGAACACATCATGCACGGTTGGGGCTGGGCATGGCATAAATCGCATCATGAATCACATGATGAAGCCCTGGAGAAAAACGATCTATATGCTGTCGTGTTTGCGGCCCTTTCAATTTTCTTGTTTTGGTTTGGTGCGACTTACTATTGGCCGATCTGGTGGATTGCCATGGGCATCAGCATTTATGGCGTGTTGTATTTCTTTTTTCACGATGGCTTGGTGCATCAACGCTGGCCTTTCAAATATGTGCCGCGCCATGGATATTTGAAACGTGTTTATCAGGCTCATCGTATGCACCACGCTGTGACAGGACGCGATGGCTGCGTATCATTCGGATTTGTTTATGCTGAGCCGGTTGAGAAACTCAAATTGCAACTCGCAAAACAGCAACAGGCTAAGGGCGCTGCCATAACCCGTGACGCGGTTGATCCGGTTGCTTGAACCGCGACATCACAACATCGAAAAAGGCGTAACTTAACAACGTCATTTTGCGCGCTTTGCTGGTGGACACACGCCTTTGCCAGGCCGATGGACCGCCTGCGCGCAATTTAAAGCCGATCTCGCGATAGATGCGCCTTGCTGCTGCAATGGCCCAAGCTGACCGAAACGGCAGTGACCTCACGCCTATGGCGGCTGATGCGTAATAGCTCTCAGCCAAGTCAAGCAGCTCACAGGCAGCCGCGTGAAGTTTAGGCCACTGGGCACTTTCATCCGCATTCACCACAACCACACCATGACGTTCCAGAATTTCATGTGGCAGATAAATGCGCCCTGCCCTTGCGTCATCAATGACATCACGGGCTATGTTTGTGAGTTGAAATGCAAGCCCGAGATCAGATGCGCGATCCATGACTTTAGCATCGCGAACACCCATGATCATTGCCATCATCACGCCCACAACACCGGCAACGCCGTAACAATATTCCAACGTGTCATCCATCGTGTTGTAGACACGATTGCTCACATCCATTTCAAAACCAGTCAAAAGCTCATTGATGTGCCGCACTGGTATATTGTTTTTCTCCACCACGCGGCGCAGCGCTTCAAAGTTCGGATCAACATCAGTTTTACCAGTCATGGCAAGAACAGTTTGGCGCTTTAAAAGTTCAAGTCGCTCTCTTTGCCCCTTGGCATAATCCGCTTGTTGTTCATGGCCTAAAGACTGTCCATCAATCACATCATCACAATGCCTGCACCATGCATAAAGCATGACTGCATCATCGCGGGTTTTGCGATCAAATATTCTTGCAGCCGCCGCAAAACTCTTGGACCCCTGCGCAATCGCAACTTCACTTTGTGCAACGACTGCATCATTCATGCTGAAGCATCTTCAATCATCAAACCGGCGGTCGCCTTTGCTGAACCAATGACACCGGGAATACCCGCACCGGGGTGAGTGCCCGCACCAACAATATAAAGATTCGAAATTGCATCATCGCGGTTGTGGGGACGGAACCATGCACTTTGCGTGAGGATTGGCTCCACTGAAAACGCTGAACCCAAATGCGCATTCAATTCATCGCGAAAGTCAAATGGCGTGAAATACCGAACCGTCACCATGTCTTTAAGGAGGTCGGGAATGTAGCGGTCATTGAGATATTGCAGAATGCGGTCACGATATTGAGGGCCGACGACACTCCAATCAATATCAGCCGTGCCCAAATGCGGCACTGGTGCCAACACATAGTATGCACTGCCACCGGGTGGGGCTAAACTGTCATCCGTCACCGAAGGTGCATGGAGATAAAGTGAGAAGTCATCGGCCAGTTCCTTGGCGTTGAAAATTTCGGAAATCAATTCGCGGTAACGTGGGCCAAACAGAACCATGTGGTGTTTCAGCTCAGGGCGCTCGGTTTTCAAACCAAAGTAAATCACAAACAAAGACATGGAGAAGCGTTTTTTCTCCAAGGCCTTTGCGTTGGCGCCGCCGCGTGCTGTATCGCGCAGCATGTGCTTATAGGTATGAACCACGTCGGCATTGGACGCGATCTGACCGAAAAAATATGTGCCGCCATTGGTCAGAGTAAGACCTTCAATGCGATTGCCCTGCATATTAATTTTGTCGACAGCCGCATTCAGCATAACCTTGCCGCCAAGATCCTCTAGCAGTTTGACCATACCTTTGATCAAAGCACCTGTGCCTCCCTTTGCAAACCAAACCCCACTTTTTCGCTCCAGCGCATGGATCAACGCATAAATGGAAGACGTGGCAAAGGGATTGCCTCCCACAAGAAGCGAATGAAAACTGAAGGCCTGTCGCAACTGCTCATCCTTGATGAAGCTCGCGACCATTGAATAAACACTGCGATAGCTTTGCAGGCGCATCAACTGTGGCGCGGCTTTTATCATCGACCAGAAATTCAGGAAGGGAACAGTTCCAAGCTTCTCATAACCTTCGTGGTAGACATCCCGCGAGTAGGCCAGAAATTTTTGATATCCCGCCACATCACCCGGTGATTTGGCACCAATTTGCCGATCAAGTTCCGCTTGGTCATCGGCGTAGTCAAATTTAAAGCCGTCTTCCCAACACAATTGGTAAAATGGAGTGACGGGCAAAAGTGTTACGCAGTCTGAAAGCCTACGCCCCGAAATGGCCCATAATTGCTCAAGACAATCGGGGTCGGTGATGACGGTTGGCCCGGCGTCGAAAACAAATCCATCATCGGCATAAACATAGGCGCGGCCGCCTGGTTTATCGCGCTTTTCAAAAACCGTCGTTTGTATGCCAGAACTTTGCAAACGGATGGCCAGCGCCAAACCGCCAAATCCTGCGCCGATCACAGCTGCAGTTTTTGGATTTGAATTCATTTGTTTTTTTCCTTCAATAATGGCCGCTCGCGCAAGCATGAAAGTGCACTAAATACAGGTACGGGAGGTTTGCCAATCAGGATCCTTAGCTTGTCCATGAGAGGCGTGCGGCTTGCATAAAATCGCTCGATCAGAGGCTGCGGCAAAGTGTAGAACCGTTGCAGAACGAGATGGCGTTTGTTGGGAATTGCGGCGCGAAACAGCATGCGATTCAGAAACCTGTAAAAGCCCTGTTGCCGCCAGCGCGTCCACGCATGTTTGCAAATTCGATCTGCCAGCACAGCACTTCCCGTCGGCCACAGGTCTGCAACCAGATTGGCGACTTTCACTGCTTCCGGCAGGCTATAACCTGTCGTTGGGTGGAAAAGGCCGGCCCGCATTCCAATTTGGGGAATATCGCTTGGTCGTTGTTTCCAAAAGCCAGCGAAGTCTTGCGCCAGAGCAATCGGCAAAATGCCATGCTCTTGGCCGACAACACGCGAAATTGACCAATTTTGCGCTTCTGCATAGGCAGCGATATCTTTGGTCAAGGCTTGCAAATCCAAATCATCACCGTCGGAGTAACGGGTGTCTTCTATGAGCAGTCGTGTTGAAGAAAAAGGTAACACATATATAAAGCGATAGCCGTCGCGCTGATCAACCGAAGCGTCCATGATGATGGGATTGATCAGACCGTGGGGCGCTTCCGTTTCAATTTCGAGGCCGACAAATTTCTGATGCCCCAGCACAAAAGATTTATTTGTTTCAAATCCGCGTGCGTCAATCACGCAGTCTGCGGTCAAGATTGTGCCGTTTGCTAAAACCACATGATCGCTGTTTATGGTTTCGACGCTTGTATTGGTTCGCAGCGTCAGCGTTTTGATGTTGGACATCGCGTTTGCAACAGATGCTGATGTGAGTGATGCATAGCCTGAACTTAACTCACGCCGGTATTGCTGAAAACGCACCGATTGCCCGGTCCATCGGTGCGCAACAAGCGGTGCAATCCACTTCAAATCGGCGTCAAATATGTCTGTGAGATGGAAAGACCAGGTGTGCTTGCCAAAGGGCTCAGCCGTGCTTTCCAACAGCAAAATTTCGGGTGGCTGGTCAAGCTGCGCCAAGCGTTGCACTGTGATTGAACTGGCCAAACCAGCCCCGACTATAATTAAAGGCCAATGGTTTGTTTCGCTATTTGCGGTTTTTTGTGTTTGTCCCAAACCTGAAAGCCACCATTTGTCGTTCTTCGTTGCCGCCAAAAATCGTATCATTCATTTGCGGATCAGGCCCGAAGCTTAGCATGCAAATCATCTGGTGGGATAGTGAGCACCAACAAGTGAAGGAGAGGTGGGAGTAGTTTCGGGGGATGCGCCCCACTTCTCAAGGCGGCTTACGAGCTGCCTCTGGTTTACGTCAACACACCGTCTGACGGAGATAATGGCTTTTCAGTTTACGCAGGACATTTCAGTCTTTGGCATTTCTGTTGCGAATTTTACGGGCAAGACTTGCAACAACAATCACTTTTGCAACAACAAGAAGCGATTTGGCCCATTTTCCATTTGCTGCCTGTTCCAAGGCAAAAGGTGCTAAAACATAAAACAGCAATTGCACAACATAATAGCTGATCGCTGCAACTGAGAGCCCTTCGAATGTTCTTTGCAGGCGCAGTTGAAGCCCCGTGCGCTCGTTCATTGTGGTCAATAGATCTGTATTCTGTTGTTCAAGTTCATTATCGACGCGTGTGCGCAACAAATTGGCTGTGGGCGAAAGGTTGTTGGATAGTTTTTTTAAGCGCTCTTCAATTGAAGTGCAGGTTCGCATAGCCGATGCCATGCGGCGCGCCATAAAGCTGGTGGATGTTTGCAACCCCAGTAGCGCTTGCTCTTTTAAATCAGACAGACGCGAGTGAACAATTTGATGTAAAGCAGCCGTTGCGCCATACCGAAATTGCGATTGCGATGCGTCTGCTTCAAGCTTACCCGCCAGTTCCATCAACCGCTTCAACAATTGCCGATTTGCGGACAGCCCCGTTGTTGCCATCATTTCTGTTGTGATTTCCGAAAGTTGGCCCTCATACATGCGGATTTTCGGTTGCGGGGCCTGAGCAATAGGCAAACCGAGGAGATTGAGGCTTCTGTAGGTTTCAAGTTCAAGCAGCTGCATGACCAAAGCATCAGCTCTGGTCACTTCAAGTTTGTCACCCAAAACCAAAATCCGGACAAAGCGGTCCGTCGTGACGTTGAAATCAGTGGCCACGATTGCTTTGCCATCTGACGAATGGCAAGCGGCCAAACTTGATGAGTTAATGACAGGCCGCCAGGCGAGTGCCGGCTTGTCATGCAAATAGTGCAAATCGATAGAAACCAAATGTGGGCCGGGTTGCGGCAACATGCTCATGATCTGGGTGTATTTTGATGGTGGAGTGTCGAATGAACATTTATCCTTGGATACGAATTTCCAACTATATAATATGTAAATTCTGTGTGTTGCTCCCAGCGCAGCGATCAATCAGCGAGTTCAATTTTGTGATACTTGGATTGCACGTCCGGACCACGCTGGCCCCGCGCTTCGCAGAATGACGTGAATGCAGCCCTGTCGCCGTCAGCGTGTTCTATGTCCGTCATGAAGGCGAAATGAATAACCAGACTTGGCGCATCAATTGCCGCAAAAGGGCGGGCGTGAACTTCCCGAAGCACCGTGCCACGGAGGGGATGGGGTTCAAAATTCATTGTTTCAAAGTTCCATCCCTGGGATCGCGATAAGTCAACTTTAATATCGCATAGTGCGTAAGCGGTGAGCGTGTCGGCTCACATTGCGTTGAATTAAAACGGAAATGGTTGCACTGCGATAATACCGCTATGCCGCAACAGCGAATTTTCTTCTCACTTAAGATTTTTGAGCTCGATGATGATCCGCTAACGCAATTGTGACCGTAATATGTCGGTAACTAGAAACTTCCTCAATGGAGGGACCAATGAATTTAAAAAACATGAAACGTCTCGGCGGCTTAGCCGGACTTATAACTTTAACATATTCAACAACAGCTTTTGCAGCTGGGACCACGTTGGAGCCAAATGATTTCGTAGGGATTTCGTTTTGGCTCATCTCCATGGCACTGGTGGCTGCGACGGCTTTCTTTTTCCTGGAAACCCAGCGTGTATCAGGCAAGTGGAAGACATCTTTGACGGTGTCTGGCCTCGTCACAATGATTGCTGCCGTGCACTACTTCTATATGCGTGATGTGTGGGTGGCGACGGGTTCGACCCCGACGGTGTTCCGTTACATCGATTGGCTCATTACCGTGCCATTATTGATGATTGAGTTCTATCTCATTTTGTCAGCCATCACGAAAGTCCCAACCGGCGTGTTTTGGCGCCTGATGATTGGTACTTTAGTAATGCTCGTTGGCGGATACCTCGGTGAAGCCGGTTATCTCGCCGTGTGGCCAGCCTTCATCATCGGTATGATTGGTTGGGCTTATATCTTATACGAAATCTTCTACGGCGAAGCTGGCAAAATCAATGCTTCGCAATCGCCAGCGTCAGTGCGGTCTGCATTTAATCTGATGCGCTGGATCGTCACCATCGGTTGGGCAATTTATCCGATCGGATACTTCTTCGGATATCTGACCGGAAGCAATCCCGCCGACAGTGCCAAGGCACTAAACGTCATCTACAACTTGGCAGACGTGCTGAATAAAATCGCCTTCGGTGTGATCATCTGGAGTGTGGCTGTCAGCGAAACAGAAAACGCTACTGCGAAGAAGTAAATCGTTTTAAACCGTGAGAACCGTGCAGCCAAAACGATGGCTGCACGGTAACCTACGAAGGACGGAATTTAAATCGGAGACATTGAAACATGCGGTCATTTCGCGTTCAGGGCTTGGTCTTCGTCACCATAGCGGTTTTGGTATCAATCCTCTCGCTGGTGTTTTTACGTCTGAATGTTAAACTTGATCAACAGCTTGAACTGATCATTGCAACTGTTCTGATCGTTGCGCTTGGCGTACCTCATGGCGCACTTGATACCATCTTTGCGCGGGAACTTTATAATGTGAAAACCGCTTGGGGCTGGGCAGGTTTTATTGGCCTCTATGTCGCGCTCGCCGGATTGGTTGTCGGCTTGTGGTTTGTGGCACCATTTCTATTTCTGGTCGGATTTCTTGCCATATCACTCGCTCATTTTTCTGGAGATTTAGCTGACACTGCAACGTTGCTGCTGCGCACCGTCTATGGTGGCTCCATCATCGTGTTACCAACACTCCTGCATGCGGACGAAGTGTCACAGATTTTTTCCTTTTTGGTTGATCACGATGCGGCAAAACTTGCGGTATCGATCTTGCAACTTCTCACTTGGCCGTGGCTTGCCGCACTTGTTCTGTTCGCATCTGATCAAATCAGAAAAAATGCGTTCGTGAGTTTGGAAGTTACTTGCGTCGGGTTACTTGCTGTAACCGCACCGCCGCTGATCGCATTCACAATCTACTTCTGTTGCATGCACAGTGCTCGGCACATCATGCGCACATTTTACTACTCTGATAAATCTTCAATTCACTTGCTCGTCGCTTCCGCAATTGGTCCTATGGCGGGTGTTATCCTCTTGTCTCTGGGTGCGAGTTTTGCCTTGAGTGATATTCCGCTAGATGCGCGCCTCACGCAGATTGTATTCATCGGACTGGCTGCGCTGACAGTACCTCACATGGTTTTAGTTGAACAAGCGAGACTGTCAGGCTGGACCAGCGGAAAAACAAAATAAGGAATAGCTGGCCTGATATTCTTGCAGCTTTACAACATGCAAGAAAAATGTTGCTGTCAAAGTAAGGCAACACCAAATGCTTACTGTGATCACGAAGTTAAAAACTTCCTTGCGTAAGCGTAGTGCTTGATCTGCTGGAGCATCGGGTATTCTTTTGAATCCCTATCCAGCGGCCTTGAAGTATCTTAAACCGAATAACTCTTAGTTTGTTGGACGCTTTGCGGGTTCAATTTTGGTTGCATCTTAAACTCTGCTAGCGACAACATTCCATTCTCAACATGTAGGCGCGTGGATTTTTATAACAACTGATCGCATCTCATCACGTGGTCCAACTTGTTATTCACGCAGTCGCTCTGAGAGCGTTGGGTTGATCACGCGATTGGAACTGCCGAGAGCATAATGTTTGGATCATCACTCGGGAAAGCCTTGGTTTCAAGGCTCTTGTGTCTGCTGCGCTGCACCACCGCTTCATTGTTCTGTTCAAGGAACAGCGCACCGACAAGACGGATAACGGCGTCGTCGTTGGGGAGGGAGCCGACGACATCGGTGCAGCGCTTGATCTTACCATTGAGGCGCTCACTGGGGTTTGTGCTGTGCAGCCTTGTGCCAGGCTCCTTGGGACATTTCATGTGGGCGAGAACATCGACCTCAACTTCATTCATGATGGCGGGCGTTTTGGCAACTCGGGCCGGATTTGGTCTGCGACCGCGTGTCATCGGGTTCTTGCTACTTTGAGGCGTGTCTTTAGCAAAAGCCGTCGCGATGAAGGTCGAGACCCATACAACAACCCGACTTTCCGGCATGAGCCAGCACGCTTCTCATGACTTGGACGCGGTAGTATGCCATGTTGTACCCAGTTGGAGCTTCCAGCAATCCTGTCGGCAGTCTTGGGGCGATTAAATGTTGGTTTTATGAGGGTGTTCCCGACAAGAATTGGATATGCAGCACATCCGTCAATCGTTTGAAGTATCACGTCTGCAATTGGCACAGTGAACACTATCCTAGTTCCTTAGTTTACCCGCGATTGCTACAAAATCCTAATTTGCGAAACTTCAAACTTGCGCGATACTGGGTACAGAAACGAAAAAAGAAACCATAACCATCCGGACAAACCACTGCCCAGAGACAGCACCTGTAACCAATTGAAAAGATGGCGCACCCGAAGGGATTCGAACCCCTGACCCCTGCCTTCGGAGCAAGGTGCTTACCCCCCTAAATCATTGAAAAATATAGGCTGAACGTGCCCGAATGAAGCCAAATCAGCCCATTTGTGCCCGATACTGACCCGCATTCTGCGGACATTCTGAGGACAGATTATTCATCTCTGTCGATCCCTTAAATTCAACCACCGGAACTCGATGCCACAACTTAGTTTTGGAGTATGATACCTTGCTGCTGATAGGACTTACCCGGAAAAAGTGGAGGGACTTCTGATGGCATAATTGCAACAGCGTTCCGCCAGCTTCAGTATCTGCTGTTGCGCAAACCCAGCGATGACCGGGAAATAGTCGACACTTTGACACGCGTTGCATCACGATGAGCATTCAAGTTGACATCGCTGACTCGCAAAATATATACTAATATATCAGTTGGTGGCCACTTATTGGACGCCTAGTCTTTTGAGGAGCAGTAGATGCAACAAACCTGGCGCTGGTTCGGACCGAAAGATATGGCTTCGGTCGACGACATGATGCA
>JAYUOP010000253.1:0-6208 GCA_043760745.1 Hyphomicrobiales bacterium | reverse complement strand
GAACGCAAAATCACTTCTCACACGGTGGAGCGCATAATGGCGATCAAGGGTATTTTATTCGATAAAGACGGCACATTGATTGAAATCAATGGCACATGGATTCCCACTTATCGGTCGATGTTATCAAAGTTGTTCGGTTGCGATCAGGCGGGCGCTGACGCACTTTTGGCTAAGGCTGGTTTCGATGCGGCAACAAATAGTTTTGTTGCGGGTTCGGTTTTAGCGGCTGGTACAATGCGCCAGTTGGTTGATATTTGGTGGCCCGGATTTAACGACGCTGAAGCCATCGCCCATATTGCAATGATCGAGCGCGATTTTGCGCATGAGGCGCGGGCTTATCTTAAGCCGCTTTTGCCATTGGACCCGGTTTTAGCTGAACTTCAGGCCATGGGGTTGGTGTTGGGCGTAGCTACGAACGATAACTTCAAATCCGCAACTGCTCATATTGATGCGTTGGGAATGGCGCATTATTTTGTTGAAATTATTGCCGCTGACACTGTGAATATCCCCAAACCTTCAGGCGATATGATCCGTAAGTTTGCGTTAACAACCGGCCTTCATGTTTCTGAGATTGCGATGGTTGGCGATAATTCACATGATATGGAGGAGGCGCATAATGGTGGCGCTGGCCTTGCCTTAGGCGTACTCACGGGCAATGCGGGGCGCGAACATATTGAACATTTGGCGCATCATACGCTGAACAGTATTGCCGATATTCCGAACCTGCTGAGGACACTCTGATGTTTTATGATCCCAAGCTTGATAATCATGGCATGCCGAATAGCCCCTTTAAGGCTATTATTGCGCCGCGACCGATCGCTTGGATTTCAACGATTTCTGCCTCTGGTATTGCCAATCTTGCGCCCTATAGTTTTTTCAATGCTATGGGCGAAGATCCGCATTATGTGGCCTTTGGCTCGGGCGGCTATAAAGACTCGCTGGCTAATATTGAAGAAACGGGATGTTTTGCCGTCAACCTGGTTTCGCATGATTTGCGCGAGCCGATGAATGCATCAGCTGCTACTGTTGCGGGTGGCGTTGATGAATTTGAACTTGCGGGCGTGGAAAAAGCGAGCTGCCGTAAGATTTCAGCACCGCGTGTTGCTGTGAGCCCGGCTTGTTTGGAATGTGAATATTACAAAAAAATTGATCTGCCAAATGATGATGGATCTGTAAACGATTGGATTGTGATAGGTCGCGTTGTTGGCATTCATATTGCCGACCAATTCATCCAAAACGGGCGGGTAAACACGGCCGCGATGCAGCTTGCGGCGAGGCTTGGCTACTCCGAATATGCAACTGTGCTAGAAAGCTGGAAGTTGCGGCGCCCCGAATAATCCTGCCGTCCGATTCTGGTGGAATTGACTATAAGTGTGCGAACGGACGTAGAACGCCACATTTTCGCCGAGATTTAAATTTTGTGTATAATGCTTCTTTATCCTTATTTATCAATAGATTAACACCTGTTGATATCCTGTGGATAAGTTGTTTAACCTCTCGTTAACTATGTGAGAACATGAGTCCATAACAGGAACAGGCGAAATGCCAATGTCCGACACATTAGGTGGTTATTATGGTCCAGTGTTTGTTGATTGATCGTGACCCGGCTGAACGCACCCGGATATCTGCGTTGCTCGCCGGTTATGGCATGGACATTTCGGAATTCTCTGCTGCTGAAGAGGGCATTGCTTATTGTAACGACAACAAGCCAGATGTTGTTGTCATGCAAGCTTATGGCAATAATATTGCCGCACAAGAATTCGTACGCCGGGTTCAGCGCAATGGAACGAGCAAGAAACCGGTTGTTATTTTTTATGCTGACAAACCAGATGTAGGAACAATCAGCAATTCTATTATTGAAGGTGCTGCTGATTTTTTAGTCATGCCGTTTGATCGCGAACTACTGACATTTAAGTTACGGCAAGCTGGCATTGCGCTTTCCTAAAGCTTCTAAATCTTAACAAATCTTAAATAGACATAATGAACTGATTGTTAAGTTCTCGCCGCTAGTTTGGCTCAATTGAGTTGAGTATATGCGGGTAGTACAATGAATATTGAACCAAGTTTTGGTTTAGACATTTCAGTTTTTGAGGCCGTTCTTGATCAAGGATCTCCTCAAGCGCGGATCACTTTGGCGCGGCAACTGGCTGGATTACTGGCTGATACCGATGCGCCTGCTGCAGAACGTCAACAAGTTATTCCTGTGATTTTAAAACTTGCAGTGGATCCGGTTCGCGATGTGCGCGAGGCGCTGGTTTTTGAACTCCTTTTTATTACTGATCTCCATGCCGATGTGGTTTTTTCAATCATTGCTGATGACGATGACATTGCTATACCGTTTTTGCGGGTGACGCCGGCCTTGACCCACTGGCATATGCTTGCCGTTTTGAGGGTTGGTGATGAGCACCGGCAAGTTACGATTGCAAAGCGTGGAGATCTTTCCGCCGAAGCTGCCGCTTACATTATCCAATCCGGACCACTCGCCACCTGTCTGGCCTTGTTTGAAAATGATTGCGTCCAGTTTGATAACAACGATTATCATGTGTTTTACAATCGTTTTGGTCAATCAGCTGAAATGGTAGAGTTACTTCTTGCGAAAAAAGATTTACCGCTTGAAATTCGATTTTTACAGGCAAAGCGGGCCTCGAACCGTATGCACCAGTTGATGGCTGAGCGCGGCTGGGTTGCTGCAAATGATGCAGCGGAGCTTGTGGTTGATGCAGAAGAAACCGCAATACTGAGAATTTTGATAGAAGCTACGTCTGCGGAGTTGGCTACCTCTATTCGGTTTCTTGCTGCTAAAAATATGCTTACCCCCTCCATCATTATTCGCGCTGCCAGCCTTGGCGAAATGATTGTTGTGGAATGGGCGCTGGCGCATTTGGCAGGTGTTTCGCCACAGCGGGCCAAGGATATGATGTATGGTGGTGGGCTTATTGGTGTACGCTCATTGTTAAATAAATCGGGATTGCCGCAATCATGCCATGGTTTGTTGCGCGCCGCCTGTGAGGTCGTTTGCGATGCGCAGGACGAAGGTTTACCGCTAGATTCAGGAACGTTTGGCCGCCGCTTATTAGAAGCTTTAATGACGCGTTATGAAAATATGCAAACGGCTGAACGGGCCAAGCAGCTCGAGTTTGTTGGTCGTTTTGCAGAAGATCGTGTGCGCACAATTGCTAAGCGGCTCAAAGCCGATATGGTTCGCGCGGCTTAAAACCTGAATTGCTCATTAAGAACGCGCTCGGCTAAAGTGTGGCCAGGGTCGAAGAGAATTTTAACTGATCGTTTGCGATCCTCAGCAATTTCAACGCTGATGATATTGCGCACTTCTTCATGATCAGCCACGGCCGCAACCGGACGTTTTTCGGCTTCCAAGACTTCGATCAGCACTTTTGCAGCATGCGGCAGAATTGCGCCGCGCCAGCGCCGGGGGCGGAATGCGCTGATTGGTGTTAAAGCAAGCAATGGCGAATTCATGGGGAGAATTGGGCCTTGTGCTGAGAGATTATAGGCTGTGCTGCCAGCCGGTGTGGCGAGAAGAATGCCATCGCAGATGAGTTCCTCAAGGCGCACTTGTCCGTCCACAGAAATGCGCAGTTTTGCCGCTTGATGGCGTTGGCGTAAGAGTGAGACCTCATTAAATGCGATGGCCTTATGCTTCACGCCAGCGGCGTCTGTCACACTCATGCGCAAAGGTCGAATAGTCGTGACTTCGGCTGCTTCGAGGCGGTTTAAGAGATCAACTTCGCTAAAACTATTCATGAGGAAACCAACGCTGCCGCGGTTCATGCCGTAAATTGGCGTGCCACTCGCCACCATCTGGTGCAATGTTTGCAGCATATGGCCATCGCCGCCGAGGGCCACAACCACGTCAGCTTCGGTTAGGGCAACATTGCTATGGCGCTTCACTAAGCGGCCAAATGCTTTTTTAGCTTCGGGTGAATCTGAGGCGACGAAGGCGATCTTTTGAAATGACATGCCGTTTCTGCTGCGTTGACAGTGGGACTAATTCCCTACATTGAAGCGGCATCAATTACCACCAATTCATGAAATGAGTTCTAATGCGCAGTTTGGTTTTTTGTGAAACATGCAGGTTTGCGCCGGATCAAAAAACCGGTGCCGATGGCCGCACGGGTGGAGAGACTTTGATTTCTCACATGCGGGAGATTTTGGCAGAAGGTGATCGGCAGGATATTCATATTCAAACGCAAGTCTGTTTGTGGAATTGCAAACGCCATTGCAGCGTGGTTTTGCGCGATGAGGATAAGTTCACATATTTCACGGGCGATCATGCGCCAACGCGGGCGCAAGCGGAAGCAATATTGAAATGGTTTGATCTGCATGGTGAAAGTGAAACTGGCGAAGTTTCTTTCAAGCTATGGCCCGATGAAATGCGTGGCCATTTCATCGCGCGTATTCCTGCTGCAAAATCATGAGCGCCATTTTGGTGCTCGGTGGTGCACGATCGGGCAAGAGCCGATTTGCGGAGAGCTTAGCCAAGGGGACGAAGCATTACATCGCATCTGGCCAAGCCTTTGATGCTGAAATGCAGAGCCGCATTGATACCCATAAAGTGCAGCGCGGGGCAGGGTGGATGACCCATGAGGAGCCACTCGACGTTGTCGCTCGTTTGCAAATTTTAGATATCAAGGCAAATTTTGTGTTGTTTGATTGCCTAACACTTTGGCTCTCTAATTTGATGTTTGCGGAAAGAGATGTCCGTGGCGAAGTGGAAACGCTGTGCGAGTTTTTGCGTTCATGCAAAGCGCGGGTTGCCGTTGTTTCAAATGAGGTTGGCATGGGTATTGTGCCAGATAATGCGTTGGCGCGGGCCTTTCGGGATGAGCAGGGTTTTGCCAATCAAGCCGTAGCAGCAGCGGCAAAGCAGGTTGTGTTCGTTGCGGCGGGATTACCCTTGATGCTTAAAGGGCGATTGCCAAAATAAGAAGTATGCCAAATTGAATGGCCATAGCGCGGTCAAACAATTTGAGGCCTGCGCCAATATCAGCGCGGGTTAGTTCTTGCCGGCCATTTCCCATCCACGGCAAATCAACGATCTCACCATTGTAATTGCGCGGACCGCCGAAACGCAGGCCTAGTGCACCAGCCATAGCTGATTCTGGCCAGCCAGCGTTGGGAGAGTTATGTTTACTTGCATCCCGCCACATCGCTTTGAAAGTGTCGCTTGCCCGATTTGAGGACAGAGTTGCGAGCGCAAATAATGCTCCAGTGATACGCGAAGCTGGCAAGTTTATGAGATCATCTAAGCGCGCTGCGGCCCAACCGAAATATAAATACTTTTCGGATTTATGACCGATCATAGAATCTGCGGTATTTATTACTTTGTAAAATATGATGCCAGGTAGTCCGAAAAGCGCATACCATAAAACGGGAGCTACAATGCCATCGGCCGTGTTTTCGGCAAGGCTTTCTAAGGCTGCCTTACTCACTCCGCTTTCGTCCAAGGTTGATGTATCGCGGCCAACAATTTTAGCAACGGCATTGCGGGCCGATGGGATACTGAAAGCAAGCGCCTTGGCGACATCTGAGACATGATCGCGCATCGATTTTTGTGCGATAAAAACCGTTGCTAAAAGAATGTTGACTACCCAACCGAAGGGCAGAGTGGCCAAAATCCGGGCAATAATCCATGCTGGTATGATAGCGCAAAGGCTTAAGATGACCACAGCTGCGACACCCAACAACTTATTTTTATTAGCGTCGAGGTCTGGATTATTCAGAGTGTCATCAAGCAGCGTAATGAGTTTTCCGATCCAGACGACGGGGTGCGAAATTGCTGCGAATAATGGTTTTGGATAACCGATGAAATACTCAATAGCGACCGCAATTGCCGCCATCATGAACCCAGATTGCGCAATCATTTTGCCAGCTCCAAAAGTGCCGAAATATCGAGGTGGGTTTCGAGATGATCGGCGAGATCATCAAGGGTTTGCTCAATCGTGGTTTCAAATTGAAGGTTGCTGGACGGGGCTTTGAGCATTTTTAAAAATGCGGATCGAAAAGCGTCGCTGGAGAAGCAACCATGCAGGTATGTTCCAATAACGCGACCATTTGGGCTGATTGCCCCATCAGTTTTTGAACCGATTATGGCAAAAGGCTTTGCACAATCTGGACCTTCAGATTTACCGAGATGGATTTCGTAAGCGATAATGGGGGAATTGCTCGCAACATGGGTTGCTGAGACTTG
>JAYUOP010000252.1:0-2544 GCA_043760745.1 Hyphomicrobiales bacterium | reverse complement strand
AACTCAAAATGGCTTGGCCCTGCAACATCGTTGCAATGACGGCAATGCATAATGAGATCATTAAACGCAACAACTTGACCGAAGGCATTATCTACATGCAAGTTACGCGCGGCGTTGCCGACCGCATGTTTAATTTTCCCAAAGATATTATTTCGTCGCTCGTGGCTTTTCCGCAGGTGATGAAGCTGGTCGATAATCCCAATGCCCGCACCGGTGTGAAAGTGGTGACTACACCAGACATTCGCTGGCTGCGCCGCGATATTAAATCAATCATGCTGCTGGCCCCAGTGCTTGGTAAGGAAGAAGCTTACAGCAAAGGTGCGGCAGAAGCTTGGATGGTGGAAGATGGTTTTGTGACTGAAGGTACATCGTCAAATGCCTATATCGTAGTTGGCAATAAAGTTATCACGAGGCCTCTGTCGAATAGAATTCTTGCAGGTTGCACAAGGCGCGCGCTGTTCCGCTTGGCCAAGGAACACAATGTTCAAATTGAAGAACGCCTGTTCACCCCTGAAGAAGCCTACGCCGCCGATGAAGCGTTTCTCTCAAGCGCTTCACAATTCGTGATGCCCATAACTGAAATTGACGGCCACAGAATAGGCGGCGGGCAACCGGGGCCAGTGGTGCGAAAATTGCGCGAGATATTTTTAGAAGAGGCGCAAAGCTAATTGCATTATAATCCGTCCACGGACGAACGCCCCCTGCCCTATGACCCGTTCAAAAGTTGCACGGTACCACGGCCGATTGGTTGGATTTCGACAATTTCAAAAGCGGGCAAATCGAATCTTGCACCGTTCAGCCAATGGCAAAACATCACCTATGATCCACCCATTGTGATGTTCTCGGCTGATCAACATGTGGATGGCCGGAAGAAAGACACGGTGATCAATGCTGAGGAGACGGGTTATTTCGTGTGGAACATGGCCACCTATGATTTGCGCGAGGCGGTGAACAAATCAGCTCAGCCTGTGCCTTATGGTGTGGACGAGTTTGAGTTGGCGGGTGTGAAAAAAGCCGCTTGCATCGAAGCGCCTGGCTTTCGCGTGGCTGAAAGCCCGTGCCATTTTGAATGCAAATATCTCACCACTTTGCGGTTTCCAGGACGCACGAAAGTGTCCGACGCCGATGTGGTTTTTGGCCAAGTGGTGCGCATCCATGTGAAAGACGAGGTCATACTGCCATCTGGCAAGATCGATATTTTGAAGATCAAGCCGTTAGCGCGGCTGGGCTATTATGATTACACAACGGTGACCGAGATGTTCGAAATGCGAATTCCGGGTGTGAGCGAAGAGGAAATGGCGGGGTTAGAGGGAAAGCCGAGGCTGAAGTGAAAGAGGCTGCGGTTATCTTGACGGTTTTATTGTCGGGAAAGGCTCAAAGTTCCGTGCGAAACATTACTCAAGATGTTGTTTTAAATAACTAATATCGTCACCCCGGCGAAGGCCGGGGTCGGGCTTACGACCCGCTATGCCGTAAGAAAGCCCAATCCCGGCCATCGCCGGGATGACGGCCTGAGTGGTAGTATTCGCAATCCAAAATATTCACAAAAGGAATAAATATATTTTATTTCTTTTTTATCTTGACAAACAGATGTTATTTTCCTATGTTGGACATTCGATTTCAAAGCCTTCAAGCCCCTGATCAAGGCCTGATTGCAATGAAGCCGAACGGTGGGCCACGCCGTTTCTGGGACGCTAGAAACACAAAGCCCACCCCGCTGTTTGACATCGTAAAGTATTTTTTGGGGGTATGCGGCCTACCTCTGCCGCGTCCGCCAATCCGGATTAATCCAAGGTTCCTGATTTGATGGTGGCAGCATTTGCTTTCCCAGAATATGATCGCTCGCCTTTTCGCCGATCATCAATGTCGGTGCGTTCAGATTGCCGTTGGTCACTTGCGGCATGATGCTGGAATCGACCACGCGCAAATTCTGCATCCCTATCACGCGACATTCGGGATCGACGACGGCGAACTTGTCTTTGACTGAACCCATCTTCGATGTACCGCACGGATGATAGGCGCTTTCGGCGTGTTCACGGATGAATTGATCGATTTGATCGTCGGTCACAGCGGCGGCACCGGGTTGAATTTCTTCGCCGGCAAAGGGCTTCATGGCGTCTTGTTTAAATATCTCGCGTGTTAAGCGAATGCATGCGCGGAATTCTTCCCAGTCGTCTTTATGGCTCATATAGTTGAATTGGATTTTTGGAGCCTGTGCCGGATCATTATTCCGTATACGGACGAAACCGCGTGACTTGGTGCGCATGGGGCCTACATGCACTTGAAAGCCATCACCATCAAAAGCGGCCTTGCCATCATAACGCATGGCGGCGGGCAAGAAGTGATATTGAATGTCAGGATATTCGATGCCCGCTTTGGAGCGGATAAAGGCGCAAGATTCAAAATGATTGGTGGCACCAAGACCTGTGCCAAATAGCAACCACTGTGCTCCTATTTTGGCTTTTGAGAACAGGCCAAGATCGCGGTTGAGCGAGACAGGAGCAAGGCACCGCACCTGAAAATAAACTTCCAAATGATCATGCA
>JAYUOP010000251.1:0-17137 GCA_043760745.1 Hyphomicrobiales bacterium | reverse complement strand
CCGGCCTGGCCAGCCAGGCGGCCATTGCGCACATGGCCAGTGGCGCCCAGGCCTTGCTCGAACCACAACAGCTCGACGTCGAAGCCCTGGGGGTTGAGCGCGCCATGCGCTTGCTTGAGCCGCAGCGGCAGGCGCCAACGCTGGCCGGCGCGCATTCGAGCGTCTGCACCAAATTGGGCATCAGCGCATCCTTCAAGAGCACCGTCATGGCGCCCGGCGCCTTGATATCCTTGGCAAGAATTTGTCCCTTGTCGCGTTTGGCCGCCACCACGATTTGCCCAATGCGCCGTTCCAGATCTTCGATTGACGTGGAAAGGCAGAGGATCGCCATGATTTCAGAAGCAACTGTAATATCAAAGCCAGCTTCACGCGGGAAACCGTTGGCAACGCCACCGAGCGAACAAATGATTTCGCGCAGCGCCCGGTCATTCATATCCATGACCCGGCGCCATACCACACGGCGCGTATCGATTTGAAGTTCATTGCCCCAGTAAATATGGTTATCAATCATCGCTGACAACAAATTATGGGCCGAAGTTATGGCATGGAAATCGCCGGTAAAGTGAAGGTTGATATCTTCCATTGGAACGATTTGGGCATAGCCTCCGCCAGCCGCACCACCCTTCATGCCAAAGCACGGACCAAGCGAAGGTTCACGCAAGGCTACCATGGCACGTTTACCGATGCGATTGAGCCCATCGCCCAAACCCACTGTGGTTGTCGTTTTTCCCTCACCAGCCGGTGTCGGGTTAATAGCCGTTACGAGGATAAGCTTACCATCTGGCTTCGACTTTAGCGAATCGATATAGCTTAAAGTGACCTTGGCTTTGGTGTGGCCATAGGGAATGAGATCATCTTCCGGAATACCAAGTTTTTTGCCAATCGCCATGATTGGCTTCATTTTTGCTTCGCGGGCGATTTCAATGTCGCTTTTTACTGTGCTCATAATTCCGTTGTCCTTCCCAAGGTGAAAATAAAATTCTCTACAGGAAACTAACGTGTTTCCAGTCTTTTGTCTATTGTGTGGGCATTAGCGCAAAGTCGTATCAGATTCCAAGCTTTGCCCGCTACTCAACACAAATCTTGCACGACCTATCATGTCGCCGCCACACTACCACCGACATGATTGAATGCATTTACCCCGAAAGCGCTCGCGATTTTTTCCAGCGCAATACGCAACGACTGGTTAACCATAGCGCGTCGACGAATGCTTAACACTCCGGGTCTAATATGATCTGTAATTTCGATTCACAGTCGAATTGCGACTATTGATTTGCAGATTTTCGGAGGCATTTTGAACGACACACTTGCGCAGGCCGCAACTTCCGAGCTTTTTTCATTTCAGCCCGCCGAATTTGCGCCGCTTAGCAACACACCAGGACTGCAAGTGACAAGTAATGATTTCATCGTTGCTGATCCTAAAAATCTTGAACGCATGCAGCGCGCAATTGAGGCAGTGGGCGAGGTCACTTACCACTGGAACATCGAAAATGACGAGATTAATTGGAGCCCAAACGCAGCTAGAATATTGCAATGCGGTGTAGCAGAAATTGCATCAGGCCGTGGATTTGCAGCATTTCTAGATGCCGAAAATTTTACTAGCCGCTTTGACACTGTCATGCGCACCCAAAACACCGATATGGGTGCAGGTGTTGCTTTTCAAATTGAATATTTATTTCGCCCGGAAGGCAAGCAAGGAAAATCAGCCGTTTGGCTTGAAGACCATGGCAAATGGTTCGCAAATAAACACGGCAGGCCACAAGACGTTTATGGCACAATCCGCAAAATTGATGACCGGCATTCGCGCGATCAACATTTAAGTTTTCTTGGCAATTGCGATCCCTTAACCGGCATGATGAACCGCGGCCGCATGGCCGAAGCCTTGGGCGAATCGATTTCAGTCGCCTTGCGGGAACAAACCCACTCAGCATTTTTGATTGCTGCGGTGAACAATCTCTCCGTAGTCAATGAAGCTTATGGGTTTGAGGTTTCTGACGAAGTCATTGTGGCTATGGGACGGCGTCTTCGCCAAGTAGTGCGCAGTGGCGATGGTATTGCCCGCTACTCTGGTTCAAAATTTGGTATCATTTTAAATGCATGCAGTGAAGAAGAACTACAGATCGCAATCGAGCGATTCTTAAGTGTTGGCCGCGAAAGTGTTATTGAAACCCAACACGGACCGGTTTGGGCTATGCTTTCAATTGGCGCACTTTGTATTCCAGCTAATGCCCGCGATGCCAACACCGCTATGGCCCGCGCTGAAGAAGCCTTAAGCGAAGCCCGTCGCCAACCCGCGGACGGTTACATGATTTATCGTCCGTCCGCCGCCCGCACAGCTGAGCGCAGTTTAAATGCCCGCTGTGCAACTGAGATCGTCACATGTCTGAAGGAAGATCGCTTCAAACTAGCATTCCAACCAATTATTGATGCAAAAACCAACACCACATTTATGCATGAAGCACTTTTGCGCATGTCTGATGAAAACCAAGAAATCATCGCTGCAGTTCATCTCATTCCAATTGCCGAAAAACTGGGACTTGTCCGCCTAATTGATCGCGCGGTCTTGCAGATGACGATTGCAACACTTTACTCACATCCAGAAGCAAGATTGGCCATAAACGTTTCTGGAACGACCGCTACTGACCCGCGCTGGTATACCCAAATCACCGAGTTGATTACTGAAAACAGCAGCATTGCTGAGCGGCTAACTGTAGAAATTACCGAAACAGTCGCTCTCCATGACCTGCAATCCACCAAATATTTTGTTGAAAAATTGCGTAATGTTGGGTGCAGCGTGGCGATCGATGACTTTGGCGCAGGCTTCACGTCATTCCGCAACATTCGCGAACTTCCAATCAACATCCTTAAATTGGATGGCAGCTTCTGTGCTAATCTCCGCGCCAATCCAGAAAATCAATATTTCGTCAAAGCATCAATTGAAATGGGCCATCGCTTTGGTATGAAAACCGTAGCTGAATGGGTTGAGAGCCAAGACGATGCCGACACATTGAAAAGCTGGAACATCGACTACTTGCAAGGCAATTTCCTAGGTGAGCCTTCCCTCACTAAGCCATGGCAACAAACGGCTGATGTCTTATTCAACCTGCAAGAAAAACCGTCGCCAGAAATTTTTGTGCCAGAGTTTTATACTTCGGAAAACATCGCTCACGAAGAACCCCTAGAGCTGGTTGCTGAAAAGTCTAAAGTGACACCGGTCCAAGCCGTTACTGAAGAGATCGTTATGGTCGATGCGCCAGTTATAGTCGATGCGCCAGCCGCAGAAGATGCATCAGAGCTCACAGTTCACTTTGAGCCAAGTTCTGCTTCCGAAACGATTGCAGAAGAACAGCCTTTAACGCTTGAAAAACCGGGCGTTGATGCGAACCCCATGGAAAGTGTGGAAACTGATCTTTCTAGGCTTTGGGCAGCGCTCGATATTCTCAATGAGCAGTTTTCAACACCGAAGTCTGAAACAGAAACAACGCTTTTGCGTCAAGCCGGATAAGCGATTAGTTCCCAGCTAAGGAATTAATTTTATTCTGCATCGCGGTCATCTGCTCGCGCAAAACTTGCAAATCATCTTTGCTAGGACCCGGTGACTTTACTTCCGGTTGCGGTGCTGCAGTTCCAGCCGCTTGCGCCATGCTCATGGCGGCAAAGGGATTAAACATTTTCATAGCATCGTTAAACATTGCCATATTGCGCTTGGCATGTTCTTCCATACCTTTGAGGGCATCACCACCCATAACCGGAGGCAATCCAGCACCCATCATGCCAGCCCCAAGGCCCGGCACCGTGCCCACCATATCCAACATTTGCTTTCGCAATTTTTCTTGATCCTTGACCAAGTTATCAAGTGAGAATTCCAAATATCCCGGCACGATTGCTTGCATGCTATCACCATAATAGCGAATAAGTTGGCGCAAGAAATTGATCGGCAAAAGATTAGTGCCCTTGCTCTCTTCTTCAAAAATAATTTGCGTCAAAACCGAACGCGTGATGTCTTCATTGCTTTTGGCATCATAGACCACGAAATCTGAGCCTGCTTTCACCATCGCTGCCAAATCGTCCAAGGTGACATAGGTGCTGGTGGCTGTATTATAAAGCCGCCGATTGGCATATTTTTTAATGACAATCACATTGTTCGGCGCAGTTTTTTCGTCAGACACAGTAAAATACTCCGGCAACTCAGAACAAATTTATGCACCTTCGATGATGTACTACGGTGCGACAAAAAATCTGCACCCCGCACCGCACAATTGCAAGTGCAAAATAGAATCTAACCAAAACCCTACAAATGGCGCATTGCAATATGTTACTAATTCATGCTTGATAACGCCATCACATTGACTTGCCCCCAAGGAGTTTCCCATGGCCCAACCCGATATCGTAATTGTTTCATCTGTGCGCACCCCGGTTGGCACCTTTAATGGCGCACTTTCAAGTGTGTCGGCATCTTATCTCGGAACGACCGCTCTGAAGGCCGCTATGGCCGCCGCAAACATCGAAGCCCAAGATATTGATGAAGTTATTCTCGGCCAAGTCTTGAGTGCTGGTCAGGGGCAAAATCCAGCACGGCAAGCCGCCATTCACGCCGGCATCCCAAACACCAGCCCGGCATGGGGCATGAACCAACTCTGCGGTTCTGGACTTCGCGCCATCGCCCTTGGCATGCAGCAAATTGCTTCTGGAGATGCAAAAATCGTCGCCGCCGGTGGCCAAGAATCGATGAGCAAATCACCCCACGTTGCCCATTTGCGCGACGGCGTAAAAATGGGTGATTGGCAATTGATCGATACGCTTTTGAAAGATGGCTTGTGGGATGCGTTCCAAGGCTACCACATGGGAACCACGGCCGAAAACGTGGCTGCCCAATGGCAAATCACCCGTGAAATGCAAGACGCATTCGCAGTCGGCTCGCAAAACAAGGCAGAGGCCGCGCAAGCCGCTGGCCGCTTCAAAAATGAAATTGCCCCAGTGACGATTTCTGGCCGCAAAGGCGATGTCATCGTGACCGAAGACGAGTACATCAAGAAGGGTGTTACCCTTGATAGCGTCACAAAGTTGCGCCCCGCTTTCGCCAAAGAAGGAACCGTCACCGCCGCTAATGCATCTGGCATTAATGATGGAGCAGCCGTTGCTATTTTGATGTCCGCCGCCGAAGCATCCCGCCGCGGCCTAACCCCCCTTGCCCGCATTGCCTCATGGGCAAGTGTCGGTGTTGATCCTGCTATCATGGGTTCAGGACCAATCCCCGCTTCGCGTGCTGCTCTCAAAAAAGCTGGTTGGAATGCGGGCGATCTTGATCTCATCGAAGCCAATGAAGCCTTTGCAGCACAAGCCTGTGCGGTAAACAAAGACATGGGCTGGGATCTTAACAAGGTGAATGTCAATGGTGGTGCTATTGCCATTGGTCATCCGATTGGTGCCTCGGGTGCTAGGGTTCTGGCAACGCTACTTCATGAAATGAACCGCCGCGATGCCAAAAAAGGTTTGGCCACTTTGTGCATCGGTGGTGGCATGGGTGTTGCCATGTGCCTCGAAAGATAAGTGCCTAGAAAGATAAGTGCTTAGAAAAGATAACTCAAAAACAAAAAACGGAGGAAGCCTTATGGCACGTGTTGCAATTATTACCGGAGGAAGCCGCGGTATTGGTGCGGCGATTTGTAAATCTTTGAAAGCCAAAGGCTACACCGTTGCCGCCAACTATGCAGGTAATGATGCCGCCGCCGAGGCCTTCAAAGCCGAAACCGGGATCCCGGTTTATAAATGGGATGTTTCGTCCTATGACGCTTGTGCTGCGGGCCTTGCCCAAGTGTCAAGCGATCTTGGTCCTATTGAAGTTGTGGTCAATAATGCCGGTATTACGAGGGATGCCATGTTCCATAAAATGACACCGCAGCAATGGAACGAAGTCATGGGCACCAATCTCAATGGCTTGTTTAATATGACCCAACCCGTTTGGGGCGGCATGCGCGACCGGGGCTTTGGGCGCGTGATTTGCATTTCCTCGATCAACGGCCAAAAGGGCCAAATGGGCCAAGCCAATTATGCTGCTGCCAAAGCGGGCGAAATTGGGTTTGTCAAATCATTGGCCCTCGAAGGTGCGGCCAAAGGTATTACCGTCAATGCGATTTGCCCTGGCTACATCGGAACCGAAATGGTGCGCGCTATTCCGGCAGATGTTATCGAAAAACGCATTTTGCCCCATATCCCCGTCGGTCGCCTTGGTGAACCTGAAGAAATTGCGCGTTGCGTAGCGTTCCTAGCCGCGGATGAAGCAGGCTTTATTACCGGATCCACCCTGTCCGCCAATGGCGGTCAGTACATGGTTTGATAACCCTACGTGCTCCACATTACCGCCGCCAATATCTCTTGCCAGCGCGGCGGTGTCGACGTTTTTTCTGATCTCTCATTTGAGCTCAAAGCCGGGAGTTTCGTCGTCTTGCGCGGTCCCAACGGGGCAGGCAAATCTAGCCTGTTGCGTTTGCTTGCCGGATTAAATGAAGCAACCGCAGGAAGGCTCAGTTACTCCGGGGAAGAAGCCGAAATTCCCTTGCACGAGCAGTGCCACTATATAGCCCACCAAGACGCTATCAAATCAAGCCTCACGGTACGCGAAAACCTCTCATTCTGGAGCCAGTTTTTCGGCGCATCATCCATGCCGAGCAATATCTTCGATCATTTCTCTTTGATTGAATTGGCTGACGTTCCAGCGGCGCGTCTGTCTGCGGGGCAAAAGCGAAGGCTCGCTTTGACCCGCTTACTTCTCGCCCCCCGCGCCCTTTGGCTCCTCGATGAACCCACTGTTGGCCTTGATGATCGTTCGATGCAAAGCCTCATGACACTGATCACCAAGCATCGGGAAACCGGCGGCATCATCCTCGCCAGCACTCATGTGGATTTTAGCATAAAACCAAATCACACCATTACATTAAGTGCTCCTGCATCATGAGAGCATTTCGCGCCATCATTAGCAGGGACCTTGCTTTGAACCTCAAGTCTGGCGCTGGACTGGGAACCGCAATTGGCTTCACGCTCGCCGTTATTGTTCTCTTTCCCTTAAGCCTCGGACCAGATCAAAACCTTCTCCAGCGCTTAGCCCCGGGAATTGTCTGGATCACATTATTACTCGCAATCTTGCTCACCGCTGACCGGATCTACCAGCAAGATTTTGAAGACGGCACATTGGATGTGATGGCAACTGGCACACTATCCTTTGAAGGGATTGCACTCGCCAAAACCCTTGGCCACTTCTTATCAACCAGCCTGCCATTGGCTATCATAACACCTCCACTTGCCCTCATGCTTAATCTTCGCCCGGCGCAACTTTTGCCATTGATGTTCGCCATGTGCCTTGCGGCCTTTCCGCTCTCCGCTGTGGCTGCCATGGGTGGCGCTATTACTGTAGGTTTGCGCCGCGGCGGCCTGCTCGCAGCACTCTTGGTTCTACCACTTTACATTCCTGTCCTGATCTTCGGTATTGCAGCCACCCAAGGTGCTGCAAGTCCTAGTGGTGCAACTCCGGCACTCATCGTTCTTCTGGCGTTAAATTTGTTTTTATTCGTCATTCATCCCTTCGCTTGCGCAGCGGCATTACGGGCCTTCCTTCGATAAGCTCAAAGCGCTAACGTTCATCCCATGCAAATGTACGCCAACCCTTATCGTTTTTTAAAAATCGTCAGCGCCGTTTTGCCATGGGGTTGGGCCATCACATTAGGCCTACTCGCCATTGGTCTTTATGGCGCATTGATTGCAAGCCCCGCAGATTATCAGCAGGGTGAAACTGTTCGTATTATGTTTGTGCATGTGCCCGCCGCTTGGATGGCATTATTTGTTTATGGCGTTATGGCATTGGCCAGCGCTATTGCAATTATCTTGAAACACCCATTGGCTGACGTTGCCGCAAAATCTGCGGCCCCTCTTGGTGCTGCATTTTGTTTTCTCGCCCTGGTTACGGGCTCCCTATGGGGCAAACCCATGTGGGGCGCTTGGTGGGTGTGGGATGCCAGGCTTACGTCAATGTTCGTGCTCATGTTGCTTTATTTAGGCTACATGGCCATCTGGGCTGCCTTTGAAGATCAAGCCCAAGCCGCACCCATTGCGCGCATCGTAGCACTCGTTGGGGCCATCAATATTCCGATTGTAAAATTCAGCGTCGATTGGTGGAACTCACTGCATCAACCCGCCAGTGTTTTCAAAATGGGTGGTCCAAGTATTGATAGCTCCATGCTGTGGCCACTTTTGGTCATGGGACTGGCCTACACATTTCTCTTTCTTGTCGGCCATCTGACCACGATGCGCAGCGAAATCAACGCCCGAAAATTAGCCAATCTCGTGCGCCGCACCACGGAGAAACACTGATGGATTGGAATGCTGCCCATGCGGGATTTGTGATCGCGTCTTATGCAATTTCGGTTACCGTTCTCGGCGCATTGATTTACGTGATCCTCCGCCGCGATCGAAGATTACAAGCAGCCGTCAAAGCGAAAAACGATACCCAATGATTATGGGGGGGGCTTTGCGGTTTTTGCCGGTCGTTGCATTCGTCGCCCTCGGGTTCATTTTTTGGGCCGGGCTGTTTGGCGATGCGCGCACCATCCCATCCGCCTTGATCGGAAAACCAGTTCCTGCTTTTAGCCTGCCCGCTATCCCAGATCTCGGCGTGCCCGGCGTTAGTGACGCCGATTTGAAATCAGGTCAAATCACTGTGGTCAATATCTGGGCATCATGGTGTGGGCCATGCCGACTTGAACATCGCTTACTTATGGAACTTGCCAAGCGAAAAGACATTCGCCTCATTGGCATTAATAATAAAGACGACCCCGACAACGCGAGACGATTTCTTGGCAGTCTCGGTCAACCCTTTGCCGCCATAGGTGCGGATGTGGATGGCCGGACAACAATAGATTGGGGAAGTTATGGTGTGCCCGAAACCTTCATCGTCGATGGAAAAGGTATTATTCGTTACAAGCAAATCGGTGGCTTAACACCGGAAAATTACGATAGCGTTTTTGCTCTCGAAATTGAAAAAGCAAAGCTGCCTTTAAAGCAAAACTAAGCCTTCTTGCGCGCCCGCGGTTTTGCAGCGGCTTTCTCAGGTTCTTTGCTATCAATCTTGTCCATCTCGGCGGCCAAACTGCTCAAGCTCTCGCTCAAGTTTTTGCGATCAGCAACTGACAGCAAAGACAAAATGCGCTTGTCAACTTCTTCAGCACCCGACTGGGCTTGCTTCAACATTTTCTTGCCAATGGGCGTCAATTTAATTGCATTAGTCCGCGCATCATCTTTGGCGCGGCGGCGCTGCAAATAACCTTGGCTCATCAAACGCGCAACCAGATCTGCAAGTGTTGAGCGATCAATACCTGTAACCTTCACCAACTCAGTTTGGCTTTTGCCTTCATGCGCTTCTGCTGCGAGGAGTACTGTAAACTGACGATGGGTGAGGCCGGTCTTGCCAACTTCATCCATATAAAGATGGACGGAATACTGCACAGCACGTTTGAGCAAATGCGAAATAGATTTCGTCAATTGCTTGGACTCTTTACTGGTCGACATATTCCCCTGCTCCTCAAACCGCACAAATCAAAACCGTCTTGTCATTATCGCCGCAAGACGTATTTTCAAATTGCGAGCTGGCGAGTCCTAGCGATCAAAACTCTTCTCAGCAAGCAAAAAAAACAAAACATCTTCGCATCTGCAATAATCTTGCAAATACGATGAAATGTTAAATTCATCCGGACACGGATTACAAGTCTTGACTCTTAAAAAATGGGGGTGTTGGAAATTATTCATCCGTCTGCGGAGTTTTTTTCTCAACCATATATTTTGCCATGAATGGTGTATTCGCAAGCGCAAAAACCAGCGTTAGCCCCATCAAGCCAAACACTTTGAAATTGATCCAAGCATCGGTCGAAAAATTCCGCCAAATGAATTCATTCAGGACGGCAACCCCGAGAAAAAAACCGCCCCAACGCACCGTCAGCGTACGCCAAGCCGCTAGCGGCATATCAAGCGCTTCTCCTAAAACAAATTTAAGAAATATTTTTCCATAGTACAACCCAATCAGCAAAGTAAGACCAAGCATCGCATTGATCAATGTCACTTTGACTTTAATAAAAATATCACTTTGAAAATAGAGTGTGAGCCCGCCAAATACACCAACGAACAAAGCGCTGAACAAAGGGAATTTTGCTATTTTTCCCGTCAGCAAATAAGAAGCGATTAATGCCACCGCCGTTGCGACCATAAAAATACCAGTGGCCCAGAAAATTCCACCTTTCCAATTGGCAATAAAAAACGCTACCAATGGCCCCATCTCAATCAGAAATTTACGACCCTGACTTAAATTGCCACCACTCATTTTACATCCAATCCAGCAATCGCACGCGCGAAGGCATCAGCTTCAAAAACTTGCAAATCTTCAATCTTTTCGCCCACGCCAATTGCGTGAATAGGCAACTTATATTTTTCCGCAATCGCCACCAAAATACCACCGCGCGCCGTGCCATCAAGCTTGGTCATGATAAGTCCGGTGACACCTGCAACTTTGGTGAAGACCTCCGCTTGCGCCATCGCATTTTGTCCAGTCGTGGCGTCCAGTACCAACAAAACCGCATGTGGGGCATTGGCATCTTTCTTCTTTATGACCCGCACAACCTTATCAAGCTCATCCATGAGATAGGCTTTGTTTTGTAAGCGCCCAGCGGTATCAATGAACAGAATGTCTGTACCGTCATTTTCCGCTTTTTCCATCGCGTCATAGGCCAATCCAGCAGCATCAGCACCAGTGGGGCGGGACATGGTTTCGGCTCCGATCCTTTGACCCCACACTGTAAGCTGCTCAATGGCGGCGGCACGGAAAGTATCGCATGCCGCAAACATGACTTTGAAACCTTCGCCAGTTGCAATTGAGCCAAGCTTACCAATCGTTGTAGTCTTGCCAGCGCCATTGACGCCAACAACCAAAATCACAAATGGTTTCTCCGCGCCAAAATTAAATGGCACTTCCACGGGACGCAAAACCTTTGCAACTTCGTCCGCAAGAATTTGTTTAATCTCTTGCGGATCAATATCAGTATCAAACCGACCATATGATACCGCTTTGATAATGCGCTCCGAAACCGTAATTCCGAGGTCAGCTTGGATCAGCACATCTTCAAGTTCTTCCAGCGTTGCCTTATCGAGTTTACGCTTGGTGAAGATTGCTGTTATTGAACCAGTAATCGATTTTGAAGATTTGGATAATCCCTCGGTCAGTCGCAATAGCCAACCCTTGCGGCTCGGCGGTAGCGGTGGTGTGGGATCTGGTTCCGGCAGTTTAATTTTTTGTAGTGGCGGCGGCGCTAGTTTAACAACGACGGCAATCGGTGTTTCAATTTTAACCACCGGTTTTTTAGGTGCCGTCTTAATCGTCTTTTTGATCGCTGATGGTTTGACAATTTCCGGTTTTGGCGGTGGTGATTTTTTTGGAGGCGGAGCCGCTTTTTTCGGCGCAACTTTCTTAGCTGGCGGAGCAAGGTTAGCTGTTTTTTTGGCGACTGCTTTTTTAACCGGTGCAACAGTTTCTAAAATCGGTTGAGGCGCTGCAATCTGCGGAACGACGACCTCTTCGACGGCAGCCGATTCAGCTGGTTTCCCAGTGATACGATTAAAGAGCTTTTTGAAAAATCCGCTCATGTCCCAAGCCTAGCTTCCAATTGAAGATCAGTAGCACCTGTTATTGTGGCTTTGATAATAGCACCCCGCGTTACTGCTTGTTGAAACTTCACATGTGCAAATTGATCGGTGCGTCCGGTGTTATTTGCTTCAACCAGAACCGTTTGCACAGTGCCAATTTGCTTTTGCAAAAACAGCCGCAGTTTTTCTTTCGCCTTAGCCCGCAGCCGTTCAACGCGTTCTTTGATGACAGCACCCGCCACCGCTGGCATTTTAGCAGCAGGTGTTTCCGGGCGCGGCGAGAAAGGAAACACATGTAGGTAAGTGAGATCGCAATCATCGATCAGGCGAAGTGAGTTTTCAAACATCACTTCATCTTCAGTTGGAAAGCCCGCAATAACATCAGCACCAAAAACCATATCCGGGCGGCGCGATTTTATGTCAGCACAAAAAGCAATCGCATGCTCGCGAGAATGCCGGCGCTTCATCCGTTTTAAAATCATATTATCACCCGATTGCAAAGAGAGATGCAAATGCGGCAGCAAGCGTCTTTCACCAACCATGTGATCGACCAATTCTGGATCAACTTCAATGCTATCAATGGATGACAACCGCAATCGTTTCAGCTCCGGAACATTTTGTAATATCCGCCCAACCAATGCGCCAAGTCGGGGCGATCCTTCCAAGTCCGGTCCCCAAGATGTGAGATCAACGCCAGACAAAATAACTTCGGAATAGCCACTGCCCACAAATCGTTTCACCTGCTCAACGGCCTCTACAATTGGCACTGACCGGGAGTTCCCCCGACCAAAAGGAATGATACAAAATGTGCAACGATGATCGCAACCATTTTGCACCTGAACAAACGCCCGGGTGTGATCGCTGAGGCGTTCGATCATGTGCAAATGATTGGTGCGTGGCAGCATAATATCGCCAACCCGCACTCGCGCATTGGCCCCTGGCTGCCATGAGCGCGGCTCAAGCTTTTCTTCATTGCCAAGCACCATGGAAACTTCTGGCATATCGGCAAACATTTCAGGTGTGGTCTGCGCCGCACAACCCGTAACAATTATTTTTGCGTCTGGGCGATCCTTGTGGGCTTTACGAATAGCTTGCCTGGCTTGGCGGCTTGCTTCTGAGGTGACGGCACACGTGTTGAAAACAATCGTATCCGTCATGTTCGCCTTGGCCGCATGATCGCGCATGACTTCGGATTCATACGCGTTCAAGCGGCAACCAAAAGTAACAAATTCAGTTTCCGCCATTAGCGCAATCCCGGCGGCAGAATACCTTCAAATTCATAAGCAACCGGCCCCGTCATCAGCACATGGGAATCACTCTCGCGAAACGCCATTTGCAAATCGCCTCCGGGCAATGTGATCGTACATTGCAAATCAATAATTCCAATCCGCGCACCCGCCGCCATGACCGCGCAAGCCGCCGTACCACAAGCCTTCGTAAGCCCCGCACCACGTTCCCACACTTTAATCTCAGCGTGTTTTTTATTGATGACTTTCGCCAGTGTTATGTTGGCCTGTTGCGGAAACAACGGATGATTTTCGAGCATAGGACCCACACGCGATAGATCTACCACGTTCAAATCTTCAACCCAGAAAATGCAATGCGGATTGCCAACATTGACCACCGATGGCGAATGAATAAGCGGCGCATCAATAGGCCCTACTTGCAATTCAATATGGCGGGTATCAAAAAATTGTTCCGACAATGGAATTTGCCGCCAGCCAAACTTCGGAACACCGTTGTCAATGGTCACCAGTTTATCGCCAGCTTTTCGTGCAGAGAGAAATCCGCCCTTGGTGTTGATCGTCGCCGTGGTCGTTTTTTTCTCGTCAAAAATTAAGTCAGCAATACAGCGCGAAGCATTGCCACAAGACTCGACCTCGCCACCGCCATTATTCCATATCCGCATGGATACATCGGCAACATCAGATTTTTCCATAATGATCAGCTGGTCGCAGCCGATCCCGCGCTCACGATCCGCAATCGCGCGCGCCTTTTCTTCGGTCATAGCAATTTTAATCTGGCGTCCATCCAACACCACAAAATCATTGCCAAGCCCATTCATCTTGCGAAACGGAATTTTTGAAGTTTGATCCATGACAGCGACTTATATGGGAAGTGATGGGTTGAAAGCTAGAGCCTTGCCGATCCTTGCGCAGCTCTACTTCACGCGATGATCGCGTAACTGTGTTTGGACGGTGTTCGGAACAACCCTTAGGACTGCTCAGCGTCAACCAAGGAGAAAAATCGTTATGAACCGTCGCTCATTACTCGCCTCAATTGCCGCCACCGCATTTGGTGCCACAGCTTTCTCAACCGCCGCCTTTGCCAAAAAGGCCGCCGTCTATACCGGCATTATCAGTGGCGTTGGCGCCGGTGGTTATGATGTCGTGAGTTATTTCGCGGAAAACGCTGCAAAAAAAGGCAGCGCAACTTTTGTCGCCAGTTATAATGGTGCTAAATGGTATTTCACCTCTGCTGCAAATATGAAAACCTTCCAAGCCTCGCCCGGCAAATACGCGCCAGCCTACGGTGGCTATTGCGCATATGCAGTTGCCAATGGCGTAACCGCCAAGGGCGATCCCAAACTTTGGAAAATTGTTGGCGGCAAGCTCTACCTCAATCTCAACAAGGTAGCCCAAAGCCGCTGGAGCGAAGATATCCCCGGCAACATCTCAAGCGGCAACGCCAATTGGCCGAAAGTGTTGAATTAAATCCCCAAACTCCATGGCAGGGCTTGGCTCTGCCATGGAGGCTTTTGAAGCCGGTATTCCAAGTATTTGCACAGTCCACAATTCATGTTAGTCTCAATGGAATGAACCTGACATTTGAAACTGAACGTGAAGACGATGGCCGCTGGATTGCTGAAGTTCCAGAACTTGCGGGCGTGATGGCTTATGGCGCAACTGAATTAGAAGCGATTGGGCGCGCAGAAGCATTGGCATTGCGCGTTTTGGCTGAGCGTATCGAACATGGCGAAGCTCGCCCGATGGACGTTCGGATAATTGTAGCTGCTGCATGAGCCGATTTCCGGCAACTAAAGCTAAGCGTGTTCTCGCCGCTTTATTGAAATCTGGCTGGACGATCAAAAGGCAATCAGGTTCCCACCGCACTTTGTCGAGGGAAGGTTGGCAGGATGTAGTCTTTGCTTTTCACGATGGAGAAGAGATCGGACCGTCGATGCTTACAAGAATTGCAAAGGTCACAGGTTTGAGGCCTGAAGATCTTTAGTAAATTCTAACCGATATTCAATCGCATAAGTGCTTCATCCGGGGATAGTATCTCTTTAGAACCGAGTGCCTTTAGTTCATTCAATCTATTCAAAAAATGTTTATCGCTTGTAACAAAGATATCTCTTGTATCATTTATGTGCGCCCAAAGACCTTGAACATCACAATGTCTGTTTCGCCATTTTCGGTAAAGATTGCTCAGCTGATTGCTTAGTTCTTCGCCGAAGCTGACAGCGAGTGCTTGCCAACTAGGCTCATCACCGGGAAACATAATAGAATGGATTTTGTGTCGAAGAATTTGATCTTCCGCCGAAGAGTACACCGCCCAATTCCAAAAGGTTACCCCCCAAACGCCGACCGGTTTTAACACTTTTAGTTCTTGTAGGTCGATAGACTTTAATCTTTCATGAAATTCACTGATATCAGTTATGTAGCCACCGCCGCTGGTTCTTTCTGACGCTGATATGCCCAGAACCGCGATGGTGACCCTGCCAACATTATTGGCGTTCACAATTTTTCGTAAACTATATGCGGTATCTTCGCCGTTTTCGATTGCTAGAATACAATTGTGGTCAAGTGTGATTTTTCGCATGGTTATATAATATCAGTCGCTGGGCTGGTCATTCAAGTACTAGAAAGCAAATAGAACCCAATCTCCAATTTGACATCTCAGCCCATTTCCCCTATGTCCCCTCCAATTCGGTCAGACTTCAAACGATCTGGCGCCACTTTATGCGATGGAGTTTCTTAAACTTCGGGATTTAAAGCGGCCAACATCCGGCAGCGAGTATCGCTCCCGGGTGACTTTTTCGTTTGGTCGGTGTGGTGGAGTTTATTTCTACCCTTCTCCCCTTGTGGGAGAAGGTGCCCAACGGGCGGATGAGGGGTTGGTTGATGGAGTGTCAAGTCAGCCTACCCCTCATCCGTCGCGTACCGCGCCACCTTCTCCCGCAAGGGGAGAAGGGAAAGCAAAACTGTGAGAACCTATGTTTGAAACCTTAAGCGATCGCCTTAGCGGCATATTCGATAAGCTCACCGGTCGCGGTGCGTTGTCGGAGGCTGATGTCGATGTGGCCATGCGCGAAGTGCGTCGGGCTTTGCTTGAGGCCGACGTGGCGCTCGAGGTTGTGCGCGGCTTTATTGATAAGGTCAAAGAGCGCGCGGTTGGCTCCGACATTGTAAAATCGATTAAACCCGGCCAGATGGTCGTGAAGATCGTGCATGATGTTCTGGTGGAAACACTGGGCTCCGATCAATCTGCCTTAAATTTACGCGCAGCTCCACCCGTTGCCATTCTCATGGTGGGCTTGCAGGGCTCTGGTAAAACCACCACCACAGCAAAAATCGCTATGCGCTTGCAAAACCGCGAAAAGCGCAAAGTGTTGATGGCATCATTAGACACCCGCCGCCCGGCCGCCCAAGAACAATTGGCAATTTTGGGCCAACAAGTCAAAGTGGCAACGCTACCCATCATTAAATCCGAAACTCCACAGCAAATTGCCAAGCGCGCCATGTCCGAAGCCCGCAAAGGTGGCTTCGATGTAGTGATCCTCGATACCGCAGGCCGCCTTGGCATTGACGAAGAACTCCTCGCGGAAGCCGCAGCAGTTCGCGACATTTGCAAACCTAATGAAACCCTTCTCGTCGCTGATGCGCTCACCGGTCAAGACGCTGTAAACTTGGCCCGCGCCTTTGATGAAAAAATTGGCATTTCCGGTATCGTCCTGACCCGTATTGATGGCGATGGTCGTGGCGGTGCTGCACTTTCAATGCGCGCCGTTACTGGTAAACCCATCAAGCTGATGGGTACTGGCGAAAAGCTCGATGGCTTAGAGGATTTCCACCCTGATCGTATTGCCGGCCGAATCTTAGGCATGGGCGATGTGGTGTCTCTCGTTGAACGTGCGGCCCTTGATATTGACCATGACAAAGCCAAGAAAATTGCCGACCGCATGCGCAAAGGTGCCTTCGATCTCAATGATCTTGCTGATCAATTGCGCCAGATTGAAAAGCTGGGCGGCATGGGCGGCATTATGAACATGTTGCCTGGCATGGGCAAAGTGAAAAAACAAATTGAAGGCATGGACCTTCAGAAAAAAGTTTTTAATCAGCAACTCGCCATCATTGGCTCGATGACCAAGCAAGAGCGTCGCAACCCTAAAATATTGGATGGCAAACGCAAAAAGCGCGTGGCTGCAGGTTCTGGCACCAAGGTTGAAGAAATTAAC
>JAYUOP010000250.1:0-2549 GCA_043760745.1 Hyphomicrobiales bacterium | reverse complement strand
GTGTCACTGCCATAGCTGGCAGCGATTTCTTCTTCGGCCGAGCCTGAGTCTGGATTGTTCACCACGAGGGTCAACTTATCTGCACCAAGCGTCAACTTTACCGCACGGCTTTTTTCTAACGAAATCGTTGAAACCCGGTCCACCGCATTAGCGAAGACCTTAGTTTCTACCGACATGAGTTTATCATTGTTGCGCGGGATGACGCGCTCATAATCCGGGAAGGTGCCGTCGATCAATTTTGATGTGAGCACGAGCTTGCCAACGGAAAAGCGGATTTTGGAAGCCGAGAGCGAAATCTCAACCAAGCCGTCTTCACCTTCAATCAGTTTCACAATTTCTAAAACAGTTTTGCGTGGCACGATGATACCGGGCATGCCAGCCGCACCTTCAGGTCTTGCCACCTGCGCTTGCGCCAAACGATGACCATCGGTGGCAACGGCGCGAAGATAGGGACCGGACGCCACATCATGCAAATAAATGCCGTTGAGATAATAGCGGGTTTCTTCGGTGGAAATGGCAAAGCGGGTTTTTTCGATGAGGCCTTTCAGTTCGGCGACTGATAGCGAAAAGGAATTACCCATTTCGCCACTGGCCAAATCCGGGAAATCTTCCGGCGGCAAAGCTTGCAAGGCAAAGCGCGAACGGCCGGCGAAAATTGAAATCCGGCCAGAGTCTGGCCCTTGGTCCAATTCTAATTGCGCACCATCGGGAAGTTTACGGACGATATCATAAAGCATGTGGGCGGGAACAGTTGCTGCACCTTCACGGCTTACTTCAGCAGCGACTGTTTCAACGATTTCGAGATCAAGGTCGGTTGCTGTGAGGCGAACTTGCGATCCCGACGCTTTGACCAATACATTGGATAGGATAGGAATGGTATTGCGGCGCTCAACAACACTTTGCACATGGTTCAACGCCTTTAAGAACGCTGATCTTTCGATGGTCACACGCATAACTAATTTTCCCTGTCATTCCCCCGTCAAAACACAAGACGGGGAAAAACATTGGCGCTTAATGGTGGGTTTTACAAGGCTTAACCTTATGGTTATCAGCAGCGATTTTAAGCTTGCTCGACCAAGCTTAAGCTTGCTCGACCAAGCGAATGAGCATCGCCACTTCACGGGCCAAGCGCTCGTCGGTCTTAATTTGCTCATCAATTTTCCGAACAGCGTGCAGAACCGTAGAATGATCACGTCCGCCAAAGCGGCGACCAATTTCGGGAAGCGAGCGCGCAGTCATTTTCTTGGCCAAATACATGCCGACCTGGCGCGGGATCACCACCGAGCGGGCGCGGCGCGGCGACAAAATATCTGTACGAGCCACATTGAAATGGCGGCCAACAACTTTCAAAATATCATCAATTTTAATGCGACATTGATCGGGGTTGGCGGACACATCGCGCAAGATCATTGAGGCCAAATCAAGAGTGATCGCTGCTTTGTTAAACTGCTGATAGGCGGCCACACGGTTTAGGGCACCTTCTAATTCACGGCCACCGCCCGAAATCCGGTTGGCGATAAATTCCAAGACATCTTCGGGAATGTAAGCAGCTGGATCCCGCGCGCACATCGCTTGATGACGGGTGGCAATAATCTTGCGGCGTAGCTCTAAATCTGGCGTTTCAATATCGATCACTAACCCACCCATCAAACGCGAGCGCATACGCTGATCAATAGTATCAAGTTGCGATGGCGGCACGTCAGCAGCGACCACGACTTGACGCTTCGAATCGACCAAAGAGTTGAAGGTGTGGCAGAATTCTTGCTGCATGGTTTTCCCCTGCAGGAATTGGAAATCGTCAATCAAGAGCACATCAATGGATTGAAACTGGTCTTTGAACGATAAGGTATCGCGCTGACGCAGGGCTTGAATAAAGCCATACATGAAGCGCTCTGCCGTTAAGAACAGCACTTTGCGTTCTGGGTGCGCGGTTTTAATGCGGTGGGCCAAAGCATTGAGCAAATGAGTTTTACCGAGACCTGCTGCCGAGTGAATGTAAAGCGGATTAAAGCTGATGGGAGCACCCGCTTGCGCTTCGGCGACGCGCGATACCGCAGCATGGGCCAATTGGTTCGAGATACCAACAACAAAGCTATTAAAGGTTTGGCTTTCATCCAGCACCGCATTGCGCTCAACGGCAAACATTTGAACTTGTGCAAGCTCCGCAGCTGGCGTCAGCAGCCGCGCAGGCTGTGGCGCTGGCTGTTCCATCAGCCGCACAGGCTGGCCTTGGGTGCGAACGCGCACCACGACGCTATCGAGCGTGCCCAGTTCGGCTTCCGCGGTTTTGTGGAGTTTTGCGAGATAATGGTTTTCAATCCAGCTCTTCAAAAACCGGGTTGGCACCGAAACCACAAAGCGTGATTGGCAAAGCTCAACGGCTTCCATACGGCCAAACCAGCTGGCGAAGAGATCATCTCCCAGCTCCGCCCGCAAGCGCTGCGCCATGCGCTGCCATTTTTGTTTCAGATCAGAAGTTACCGCTAAAGTCGCCGTCATTTTATTTTTCCCGCCCCATGCCGTTACCGACACAAATTTCCTGAGTTGGA
>JAYUOP010000249.1:0-2570 GCA_043760745.1 Hyphomicrobiales bacterium | reverse complement strand
CAGTGAATTCCTTCACCATGGATTCACCGTCAGAAACCCAACGCGTGGAAGATTTGTTTGGCATCGAAATACCAACCAAGCCCTTTTCTTGTGCCATGGCTGAACCAGTAGCAACAAGCGTAGAAACGACAGCTGCTGCTGCCAAGAAATGACGACGTGAAATCATAAGTATATCCTCCCAATTGCAGCTTTGCTGCGCGATTAAGTTCTAGGCGTTTCAGCCGTAGACCTTGCATTGTTACGGCAATGAGGGATACTGTGCAATGACAATTTGTATGACAATAGCTGCATTATTGGGGGGCGCAGTCACAATGATCAAAAAAGACAATAGGGATAGCATCCTTGCCCAAAATATTGGCCAACAGATTTTAAGCGGCGTTTACGCGCCGGGCGCTATTTTACCCAATGAAGCCGATTGGTGCCGGATTTATAATGCCAGCCGGACCTCGGTACGCGAAGCCATCAAAAGCTTGAACGCGAAAGGTCTCCTTAAATCACGTCCTAAAATTGGTTCGCGTGTTGAGCCGCGTGAAAATTGGAACCTGCTTGATCGCGATGTTTTGCGTTGGCATGGCGCTTCGCTTGATCCGCAAGAGTTTCTGAAATCCGTCCAAGAAGTTCGTCGCATTCTAGAACCGGAAGCCGCCGCACTAGCCGCCGAACGCCGCACACCAAAACAGCTCGCCGTTTTAGCCGCCGCTTTGCAAGCCATGAAAGATGCCAAAACCCGCAAAGATAGCGTTGCTCCCGATGTTGCATTTCACATTGGTTTAATGGCCGCCTCCAACAATGATATTCTGACACCGTTTGGAATTGTCATTGAATCAGCGCTCGCAACGCTTTTTGAATACACGACCATCAATAACCCTGCTCATGCTGTAGCAATTGATTTACACGAAAATATTTTTACCGCCATTAGGCTTGGAAAGCCGAAAGCTGCGCGCAAAGCCGCCATGATTTTATTAGGCAATACCGATGTGATTATCAGCCAGAAACAGGCAGCGTCGAAGAAAGCGTAAGCGCAAACCTTTGCCAATTGCGCACATAGCTTTGCGCCGACTTTGTCAGGCCGAGCGCAGCATCAGCATCAATCACCCTAATGATTTTACCCGGCGCACCAACGACCAAGGAATTGTCCGGAATAATTTTCCCCTCGGGGATTAAAGCATTCGCCCCAATCAAACAATTTTCGCCAATCACCGCATGATTAAGAACGGTCGCTCCCATGCCGATCAATGAATTATTGCCGATCGTGCAACCATGCAAAATGGCGCTATGCCCAATCGTGCAGTCCCGTCCAATCTTCAGGGGCGCTCCTAGGTCAGTATGGAGGACACAATTTTCTTGAATATTGCTGCCCTCGCCCACTTCAATCCATTCATTGTCCCCGCGCAAAACAGCGCCAAACCAAACACTCGCATTGCGCAACAAGCGAACCCGGCCAATAACATCAGCGGAAGGGGCTACCCAATAAGCGCCCGCTGGTGGGAATTCTGGAACATATGAACCGAGATTGTAAACGGGCATTTATTTCAAACCAAAAACTTGCGTGAGAACAAATACGCCCTGCAAAAAACTCCAGCCTAAGCCCGCCGCCAACAGCAACAAACCAATCGGTGGGTTCAAAATCAGCCAGCGCGTGCCTTCGGTTAGAGTAATGATCGGTCCATGCAAAACCACCAGGGGTAATTTGATTGGCGTTAGATAATCACCTTCCAGAATATCATCAAGCTCTGGCCGATCCCCCGCAACCATACCCCAAACACTACCCGCAAAGCCTGCGATCGCTATCCCCACGCCCAACGCATAAAGATAAAGCAAATGCTGATACACCACGACACGAACTCCCACTTACCCCGAACACCTGTTTCAAAATGAAACACAGCATTTACAGTCAAGTAAGATATGCAAATTACGCGCCCGGCGCTACCGCAGAATTAAGACTTCGTTAACGATGAGAGAATGGAGAAATATCAGCACACCTCTGTCATCGTCGGATTTATTCCGGCGACCCATTGTTGAACAATGACAGTGCTAAAAATGGTTCCTCGGAACAAGTCCGAGGATGACAGTATTTTTATTTTTACAAAAGAAACCGCATTTCAAAGATCTTCCAGATCAATATCCAAAATCGCCATCGAGAAATTATACGATAGCTCGCCATCTTCTTCGTCTTTGAAAATCACACCGATAAATTCTTCGCCAACGTAGACTTCGCCGCTATCGTTCTTCTGCGGGCGCTTGCGCACGCTGAGGCCAGCGTTCTCAAATTTCGCGCGCATAAATTTCGTCAGTTTGGCAAGTTCATCCGGTTTCAAAATCAGCACTCCATTGGCAATTACGAGCGAGGCTTAACCCGAAATAGGCGTCTCCGCAACTGCATCCACTTGATGATCCATCGCGCGCGCCGGCTCTTCACAACCAGCATAGCCCACGATCTTGGCAGGCACACCCGCAACGGTGCGATTTGGCGGAACATCATGCAAAACCACCGAACAAGCAGCAACCCGCGAGCAGTGTCCAATTTCAATATTGCCGAGGATTTTGGCCCCTGCTCCGATTAAAACCCC
>JAYUOP010000248.1:0-6301 GCA_043760745.1 Hyphomicrobiales bacterium | reverse complement strand
CCTAAGTTTTTGCAAGTACCCTGAAGATCATTAATTGATAATGTCCAATCGCTGCGTGAGGCGGAAACATGGGCGTTCTCGGTGGCGGTTGCCCCTTTGCCAATATCGCGGCTGATAATTGTGGTGTCATAACCAAACTCAGTTGACCCCGGAATAACATTGACCGCGCGAACGCCGCTCGCCACATCGTTGCCCGCTGCAAATACTTCAAACGAAAATTGCGGCAATCGATTGCCAAATGCGGCGAGAGGTAAGCGTTCAAAAACCACGTAAGAAAGACCGCGATAAGCTGGTGTGTTGTCTGGTCCAAGCCGCGCTACAATCAAGCTGTCGGCATCTTGGCTTGGGCTACCGCCGTAGAACCGATGCGTGTAATCTGAAACATCTATTTCTTTGCCGTCGGCCCAAACCCGGCCTATCCGGTTGAGTTCACCTTCGGCCAATCCCACAGCGAAATTGGCGAAATAACTATACTCCGTACTCGATGATGATGGACCGCCTTTTGATGAAGCACTATCAGTTTGCGTCTTAGCCACTTCTTCAATTGCAGTCGCCCAAATAACTTGTCCGGAAAGTCGCATCCGGCCCCATACTTGTGGAATTGCTGCTCCCTCTTCTGAGGCCATAATCCGCAAGTCTGAAAGCCGTGGTCCTTCGCGGCGCTGACCTGCTCCTCCGAACAATTGTTGGTCAACAAAATTGCCAGCAATTGCGCCAGCAGCACGGCCGATAACGCCACCCAGTGGACCGCCCAACGCCGTGCCAAGAGCAGCACCGGCATATTGTAAAACAACAGTTGCCATTAACTATTTACCTCAGGAAATCGGAATACAAATGCCAGATGACGTAGCCACCAAGGGCCAATCGGAACTTCAGAAACGCGAGCGCCCTCTTGCGCGTGGATCATCCGTGTACGGCTCATTGCAATGCTCGCATGCTTGGCGGGGAGATGCGGTTTCCAGCGAAACAAGAGTACATCGCCGGGACCAAAATCATTCACGTTGATCGGTATTAAGTGCCGCTCACCCGCCGCCGCGAGGGTTTCTTCCAGACCACTTTCCGCCCAATCCGGCGAATAATTTGGCATTGTTTCTGGCTCCGCCCCATAAGCCTCGCGCCAAACCCCCCGCACCAAACCAAGACAATCACAGCCTGCATGTTTTAAGCTCGCTTGATGGCGATACGGTGTGCCGATCCATGACGTGGCAATGGTAACGATGGGATGTGTGGTCAAAAATGTTCTCCAAATTAGGTAGCCCCTCACCTGCCCGTCTTCGCCAAGGGGCTACACCGGGCGTCCTCTCCCGCAAGCGGGCGAGGTAAATTACTTCTCCCGCTTGCGGGAGAAGGTGGCGCGAAGCGACGGATGAGGGACTACCCCGCAAATCCGGTTACGAAATCTGTGCCCGGCATATGTGGAAACCCACGGAAATTAGCACCGTTGAAAAACTTCGCCCGACAGGTTGAAAACTGCTTATCGCATCCCGCCTTCAACACAGCTGTATCTCCTACATTCAGCGGGAAAGCTGCTGCTTGCCAAAGCTCAATTGTGTTTACTGCACGATGACGCTTGATATCTCCAAGCCGCCCAAGATTAGCACCCGATGTCCATGTCAAAGTTCCACGTGTAAAGAAATCATCTGTATACGTATTAATTCCGCCGAACGTTAAACTGTGTTCGCCAACTGCTGAAACAATACCAATTGCAGAATAAGCATTCAAACTTAAATCAACCCCGCACTGTGCATCGCCCAACACGGCATCACAGCCATATTGATAGAGCCTACCTTTGGGCTGATTGAGCAAATGCGATAGCCCACGCACCTCGGCAGAAAAACCAAATTCGCCAAACGTCACCTCGCCTAAGTGGCCTTTGCGCTGTAAAATCCGTTGGCTTACATCCTGCCAATTCACCCGATAAATTTCAATTTCGGCATGATCGAAATCGCCGGCTTTAAGCCGCGCTGAATCCAATAAACCAGATTGCAAAGCTCCTGTTGCCTCTAAATTATCTACGGAAAACCCAAGTGCAGATTCTATTTCGCTCCCGGTAAAACCAGCCTGTGCGGCGTATGTAACTGCATCAAATACGAGCGCTCTATCATGATCCGTGAACCCCATCATTTCGCCGGAGCGCAATTTTATTTTCCAGCAATGGCAGAGTGTTGTGGTGCCACTTGCCAAATGCGCTGCTAGCGCGGGGCTTAATGTTCTCATGGCAAGACCTCAACCAATGGAATCTCGGGGATTGCGCCTGCCGAAAATTGTGTAAGATTTATGGTCAGCTCGTCACTATCAAAACGCACCGGAACATCAAATTCAAAACCAGCGGTGACAACTGCCGCCGCCGCCGGAATAGCGCCAGCGTTAAAAGTAATCACACCGGTTAAAACATTAGTCGTAAAGAGCGTCGTACTTACTCCATTGACTGCCACCACCACAGTTCCAACAACCGGTGCTGTGATCATGCGACTATAATTGCGCAAGCCGACGCCATAGTTTTTGACGAGTTGAAATTGGTTCTGCACGCCAGTGCCCGTGCCCAAAACTTGGTCGGTCGCAACGGGCGTTGAATTCGGTGGGCATGACTTAAAGTCAGCGTGGTCCTTCCAGCGAAAAGCATGCAGTCGGCCTCGGCGCTCTTCAAAAAAAACCACAACAGTTTGTAAATCATTCAAAGATTTAACGCCAAACCCGGCGTTGTATCGGCGCTTGGAATTGGCCCAGCGGCTGTTCCTTTCTTCGCGACCTGAGGATGTGGTGATGATATCGGTGCGCCGTTCCGGTCCGCCCGATGAGCCCCGCGAAATGTTGGTTGGAAATCTTATGTTGTCAAAGCCCATGTCAAAGGTTCCTTTGCCCGCGCGCGATGGCTCTTGCCATCATCGCGGATACTTGGCCTTGCGATTGCCGAAAACTTTGCACGTCAGGCGTAGAAATATTGATGGTAACATTGACCGATCCGCCACCGCCGCCGCGTATACCAAGTTTACCATTAGGCCCTCGTGCCAACGGAATAATCGCTTCGGGTCCGGCTTCCCCCATTAATCCCGTCCCTCCGCGCATTGGAAATAATGTGGGACTGTTGACAATGCCACCCGACGCAAATGGTGTCACCTTCCCGCCCGAAATCACATTGCCTTTGGCATTAGCGAAGAGTTGACCCAACAGGCCACCAGCCAAATTTCCAAGCGGTTTCAATGCCGCCGAAAGCGCTTGTTGACTAAGCGATAGAACCAACCCTTTCATGACATCCGACAGTTTGCGACCGTGAATAATTGCACCGGCAAAAGCGTTCACCAATGTATTGCCAAAACGATCAGCGAGGCGCGAAAGATCTGCCATTTCGCTGCGTAGTTCAGCAGTGCGTAAACTTAAATTATCGATGGTTGTTTCAGTCATTGGTCCGGAAAACTCCGTTCGAGTTCATTGAGGTTCTGGCGCAGCATGGGCGTGGGGAGGTCACCAAAAGCCGCTGCGATTTCGCGCGGACTGCTGCGCCAGAATTCTGTCGGGCTCAAGCGTAATACGCCCAAACCCAGTTCCATCATGCGCCGCCAGGGGAAGGTTTCTCCTGCGACGCGGCTACGTTTCCCGAGGACGTTCCCTCCGGGTTAAAAGTCGCCGTTAAAAGTTGCGCCACGATGCGCAAATAACCCGTAGCACCGCCGATCACACTCATATTTGCAACGTCGTCATTACTTATTGCCGTTCCACCACCGCGAAGACCTGCTCCAATAATTTTGATGGCGTCGTTTGCGCCGATGCGGCCGGTTTCAAAACGCTCGGCTATAGCGATGAGATCCATGTCGCCATAGGCACTTTCGATTTCAGCCAGAGCGCCAAGTGTCAGACAAAGTGTATAATTTTTGCCGCCCAATTCAGCAGCGATTTCTCCACGATGACGATTGACCATGATCAGATCGCCGTGAAGGTCAGAAGACCAGCGGACTCAATGGCCAGTTCAAAAGTCACTTCACCATCATACCGCCCACCAAATTCCAAAGCGGTGATCTGGAAAGGTCCCGCCACAATGCCAAAGCTTGGAATAATGACTTGCCAATTGACAATAACACTATCGAAAAAATAGGTGCGAATATTAGTGTCTGTACTGCCATCCTTGAAAATACCTTGGCCACGGATCGAAGCTGATCTGATGCCGGCGCCCGCTAACAATTCCCGCCAAGCACCAGCGGATTCCTGATGGGTGATGTCGACGGTTTCAGCATTAAATGCCAGTGTGTGCGCGCGAAGTCCTGCCACAGTTTGAAAACTGCCAGCCCCCGTTGCATCAATTTTAAGAAGAAGATCGCGACCTTTTTGTGCGGCCATGTGTGGTATCCTTTTTTGTTGCTGCGACAGGCCCTCACCTGCCGCGTTCCGCGGCATCCTCTCCCGCAAGCGGGCGAGGTAAAATTACTTCTCCCGCTTGCGGGAGAAGGTGGTGCAAAGCGCCGGATGAGGGCCCTAAACCGGCTCCGTCGCAGCTCTGAAACGCATTACTGCGCCAAAGTTTTCTGATCCCTTAGAGCGTGCCACGGTCCAAAAAATCTGCCGAAGATTGATCAAATTATGCCCTGATAAAACCAATGTGGCATTATCCAACACAGTTTCAATCAGGCCAACTAAGGCTTGCGCATCGGTCCTGGTTCGGCGTGGTGTTAAAACTTCAATGGTCACAAAATGCTCGTGGGCTTTAGCTTCTTTGACGCTCCAATCGCGGGTTTCTAATGCTGAGAAAACTACATAGGGTTCCTTGCTGCCACGTGGAACTTCATCAAAAATATGTGCCCCGCCTAATGCTGTTGTCAGCGGTACATGCGCTAACAGTGCGGTCCGCATCGCTTGTTGTAATGCCAGTCCCGCTTCCATCAAATGCGCACCCGGCGATAGGCTTCAACGAGGCTTGCAATGGCGAGTGGCTCGGAGGCTTTTGCGTCATCGCCGCGATTGGCGTACCAATGGCCAACAAGCAGTAACATGGCCTCGCGTAAGGGCTGTGGAACCGCTGCAGCAGCCGCTCCAAAACCCACATTCAAAACAACTTCGATACCGTTTAATTTGCGTCCCGGTTGCGGCAACCAACGGCCATTGCGCATGGTAAGTCGCGCTGGTCGCGAAAGCCGATCCAAGTAATAATGTGCGGGATCAACAATTGCCGCCACATCATCATCACCATAAATTTTCACGTCAGTGACAGAAATAATCGGCGATAAAGAGAGAGGCAAATATCCGAAGATCGGCCAGCCATCAAAAAACTGCGACCAACTCTGCGTGATGAGAATCTGCCCGGTGCGGTTTTCAACATCGCGCCGCGCCGCCTCAATTAGTCGCGTAATTGTCGTATCTTCATCGCTATGCAAAACCCGCAAATGTGCTTTGGTTTCAGCAAGCGAAATCGGTTCCAAAAGTGGAGGCGTGTTTAAAATTGTTGGCATGGAATTTCCTCGGTTGGGAAAAGAGTGAGCGGCGCACTTTGCCACTCACCATTTGCAAATTAAGACACACCAAACTTCAGCGTTTTGATCGCATCAAAGTCTTGAATGCCGCCGCCCACGCGCTTGGTGGTGTAAAACATCACATACGGTTTTGACGAGTAGGGGTCGCGCAAGATGCGAACACCGACACGGTCGACAATGAGATAGCCGCGTTTAAAATCACCGAAAGCCAGCGCGTGCGCGTCAGTTGCAATGTCTGGCATATATTCAGATTCAACAATGTTGAAACTCATCAACGAGGCGTTGCCGTCAGCGGAAACTGCAGGTTGCCAAATGTAATTGCCTTGGCCATCTTTCAATTTCCGGATTGCCGCTTGTGTGCCGCGATTCATGACCCATGAACCATTTTGGCGGTAGCCCGCCTTGAGGCTGTAAACCAAATCCAACAATTTGTCAGATGGGTTGGTCGCTGCAAATCCGCCCGCCACACCAGTTGCAATGTAGCCAGTGTTGCCCCAGGTCCACGCACTCTGGGCGACCTTGGTGTAGTCCATAAAGCCCTTTGGTTTGGCCACACCATTGCCGACGACAAAGGCTTCGGATTCTTGCTCGGCAAACACCGTTTGCACTTCGCCAGCAATCCATTGCTCAAGATTAACCGCACTGTCATCAAGCAGACTTTGCGTGGCCGCTGGCATCGCATAAAGTTCCATAGTTGGAAACTGAAGCTCGGCCAAAGTGTTGGTGTTGGTTTGTGGGCGTGCTGCGGTTTCGCCGACCCAACCGGTTGCTGCACCATTGGTCGCAAATGGTTTTTTGTATACTGAGGCGGATACTTCGCGCACATCAGCGATCGTGCGCAT
>JAYUOP010000247.1:0-17384 GCA_043760745.1 Hyphomicrobiales bacterium | reverse complement strand
TGTGTTCGACGACTCGGGCATCGCCTTCCCTCAACCAATGCAGGGGGATCGGGGGGCTTTTACTCCAGAGAATTTTTTGGGAGACTACAAAATGAAGACAATGAAATTGGCACTCCTTGCCACCGCAGCTCTCGTAGCTGTATCTGCCAGCGCCCGCGCTGACTCAGCTGCTGACCTCAAGGCTCAGTTTGAAAACTTGAACGTTGTAGCAGCTGCTGATGCTCCTGCTGCTGGTTCCATCGACTGGAACATGGAAGTTCGCGCCACGATGGATTACATCGGCGAATCAAACCGCTACACGCAGACAACTGATACTGTTGATGGCGTAGAAGTAATCACCGTCGGCGATGAAACTGTATCAGTTGATAGCGATTTCGACATCACTGCACGTGCACGTCTTTCTGCCCACGGCCACACTGAGACTTCGGTTGGTAAAGTTGGCGTGAAGATCCGCATTCAAGGCGGTTCCGAATGGGGTGGCGGTGCTTCCACTGTTATGAACGTTGGCTACGGCTACTGGAACATGACTGAATCAGCAACATTGATCGCTGGTTACACTGGTTCGCTCTCTGGTATTGGCTATGGTCAAGACGCAACCATGTATGGTCGCGCAAATGGTCCTGGCTCAATGGCTGGCGATCAAGAGCAATTCCAATTGGCGTTTGCTTCTGGTCCAATGAGCTTCGCCGTTGCTGTTGAAGATGGCAATGATAACGATACTTTGGCTGGCCAATCTGACGTAGCGTTTGCTGCCGAAGTTAAGTATTCTGGTGACTCAATTTCTGGTGAAATGAGTGTTGGATACGGTCCAAACGAAACCGGTGATGACTTCTGGGTAGCTGGCGTTGGCATGGGCTTTGCTCTTGGCGACATGGCATCGATCTCGGTTGCCGCGCAAACAGACAGCGAAGATGACTGGAACGCTTCGATTTTCGCATCGGTTGATGTTTCTGATGCAGCTCGCATCGAAGCTGGCGTTGGTTTTGCTGACAACACCGAATTGGTTGATTCTGGTTCGACAATCATCAACGTTGGCGCTTACTGGACACCTGTTGATCAGTTGACCATGGGCGTTCAAGCTGATTACAAGATTTTTGAAGATGATAACATTGACTCAAACGCTACTGCATCGTTTGTTACATGGTTCCGTTTCTAATTCAGAACTCTATACCTACGGAAATGGCTCGCTTCGGCGGGCCATTTTTTTGGCGGGTGTGTTGCGATAAGTTCTAAAAAACTTGTCATCCTCGGACTTGTTCCGAGGACCCATTTTAAAACTGTGACGGCCTCTCCAATCGGTCGCCGGAATAAATCCGGCGATGACAGCGGGTGATGTAGCCGCCCCTTCCCTAAATTGCCATTATCACTGGCTATCAATTCCAGCGCGGTGTAGTGAACATACTGCACTACTGATCGGGGAATATTTTGCAGCACCTCCATTCCATTTTTATTTTATCGCTCAGTCTTTTGACGGGATGCACATCTTCCGACATCGCTCTCGAAAGCCGAAATATTAGTGTCGAGCAAAATGCCGAACCGGCGACCGCTATGACCGCAGAGTCCGAACAAGCGTTAGCAAAACGAGTTGGCCCATCTTATGTCACCCTCACAGTTTCAGCCGTAACTGCCGCAGGCACGGGCGGAGAAAAATCCCGCACGGCTCTCACCTCAGGCAGCGGATTTGTCGTTGACGGCTCAGGCTACGTTATGACGGCTGCCCATGTTGCCGTGAAAGCCGGAAACTCAGTTTCCGCTCGCGCAGCAGATGGTCGGATTTATTCCGGCAAAGTTGTCAGCATTTTACCATCCAACGATATGGCGCTTATCAAACTCCGCTCATTCACGGGCCGCGCCGTCGCCCCCGTTTCGCAAGGCTGCCTCGCAAAAGGTGCCACCGTTTTCACAATGGGAAAACCGCACGCGCAGGGCGATACCGCTCGCTTCGGCGCTGTTGAAACCATGAGCTTCGGTCAGCCCGTGAAGTATGGTCCTTTTGGTTATCCAGATGCAATGGTCATGCGGATGGGAACGCGCAAAGGCGAATCTGGTGGTCCGGTATTCGACGATCAAGGAAAACTTGCCGGAATGGTGGTGAGCACATTGTCAGATGGCAATGGGCAGTCTTTAAATTTGGCCCATGCAGTTCCGGCAAGCCGATTGGCGGATTTTCTGTGCAAGAATTCAAAGTGTAGCGCTGAATGGTCAGCATTAGCTGCAAATCAAACGGAAAAGTGCGCGCCAAATAGTTAGGTATTAAAAGCTCGAGCAAAGAATCAATATACAAATTTTCCTCATGCGGAGAGGTTGTGATTTTTTCGTTTGTACTCACTTACACCCCTAGTGCTTGAATTTGTGCTTAGGAAATCCAACCAAAAACTCCCCTCATGCTGAGGAGCCCGCATTTTCGCGGGCCTCGAAGCATACACTGCACGCGTGGTGCACCCTTCGAGGCTCGCAAAAAGCGAGCGCCTCAGGGCGAGGGAGCTTGAAGTAAAAAGCTATACAGCAACATTCAATTTATTCTCAAACTCTCAGTGAGAGAAAAATCTTTATTTTTAGTGGACCCGCGAGTTCACTAAAACGCCACATCCGCTTTGGTAAGCACATCCATAATTGGCCCTAAATGCTTTTCATAGCGTTTCCAGCGCGCAACCGAATTGGTATTAATTTCATTGCGCACCTGCTTGCGGCTGAATGTTTTTACTGTTGAATCACGATCACGTAGATCAAGACAAGAATCTTCGAATTGTAGACCAATGAAGTCCAGAAGTTTTCGCACTTCAAGTTCGGGACTTGCAGTCAATTTTTCATAGTCAGAATCGTAGACACCACTAGGCAAAACTCTTTTCCAATGCGCCATCAGCCGCAAGTATTGCACATAATATTGACCATAAATGCTTTGATCGAATGAATAGCGATGGCTCATGTTCATTGCATTTTGATAAGCTGAGACAAAAGTATCTAAAGGGTTGCGGACACAGTGAACAATTTTCGCATTGGGAAAACACAACTTTATAAAGCCAACATTGGTAAAATTATGCGGCATTTTATCGACAGTGTGCGTTTTACTTGCAGCGAGAACGCGCACCAGATCGAGATATTTCTGAGGGATATCTTGCCATTTTTTGGAACCAGCAATCCTTATGTTTTTGAGCAATGAGCCAACCCCATCTGGTTGCGAAAGGTTGAGCCTCATTGTTGTGATGCGCATCAATTCACCAACACCAGCCACTTCTGAATGACCAGCCAAAATCTGCTCGGTCATTGTGGTTCCAGACCTCGGCATTCCGACTACAAAAATTGGTTTCTTTGACGGATTTCCAAAACCAGCAAACTCACGGAATACCTCCGGCGTGTAATGCGCTATTGTTTCGTCAACTTCCGCCACGAACTTATCGATTTCAAATAACTGACCTTTAAGTTTTCTTGATGCTACATAGTTTTCAAAAGCTTGGTCATAGTCGTTGCCATTTTCAAAAAGACGACCGAGACACAAGAATAATTCGCTGCGTTCAAGATCTGTGGTTTCAGCTTTGCCGAGACGTGCTTTAATTTTGTCTGCATAACTTGAATGCTGATCATTTTTATCAAGTAGTGCAGCGCGCGTAAGTCCGTAAACTCTGATTTCACCTGCTTGCTCCAAGCCTTCAAATGCGGTTTTTGCTTCGGCAAGGCGGCCGATGGCGGCAAGGCAAGCAGCTCTTTCACCTTTGATTTGCAGTATACTTGCCTCGGGGGATACGGCTAAGGCCTGATCAAAATAAGTTAAAGCACGCGCACCTTTGCCAATATCCATATAAAGCTTAGCAAGTGCCCAAGGGGCTTGATACATTTTGGGATCAAGTTGAAAGGCACGCTCAAGATAAGGTGGGGCGTCTTCAATGATGCCAAGATCGAGATTTAGTTTGCCAAAAAAAACATTATAGCCAGCATTATTGGGAGCGCCTTTTACAGCAACGCGCGCAAACTTGAGTGCATCTGCGCGTTGGCCGTAATCATTGATCAGAAGTGCAATCGCAAAATTTGCGACAGGATTTTTTTCATCGCGGGCCCATAGGTCATTAGCGGCATCCCACGCCAATTGGACTTTTTTATCGGCGACAAGTTTCGCTATCCGTTTGAACTCCATGTTGACTTCGAGAGGGGTCAACTTCCGTTGCTTCAATGGCTTCTTCATGGAACTAAAACTGTGCTTCCGGTGGTTTTGCCGGATTCAATATCGCGGTGGGCTTGGGCGGCTTCGCTTAAGGCATAGCGTTGGTTGATGGTGATTTTTACTTTGCCAGATTGGATGATGTCGACGAGGTCGGCAACTGTATCGGCAAACTCTGCAGGGTCAGAAATATATGCGCCAAGGGTTGGGCGGGTGACGTAGAGCGAGCCTTTGCTGGCCAGTGTGCCTAAGCTGAAACTGCTCACCGGGCCAGAAGCATTGCCGAAGCTCACGAGCAACCCGCGCGGGCGGAGCGAATTGATTGACGCTTCAAAGGTGTGCTTGCCAACGCCATCATAAACCACGGGAACCCCTACTCCATTGGTGATTTCGCGGACGCGGGCGGCGATGTCTTCGCGCTTGTAATTGATGACATGGGCGCAGCCATTGGCCTTGGCGAGGGCGGCTTTTTCATCCGTGCTGACAACGCCAATCACTTTCGCACCGAGCGCTTTAGCCCATTGGCTCATGATCAGGCCAACGCCACCAGCGGCCGCATGCAACAAAATCGTGTCGCCACGTTTGACTTTATAAGTTGCGCGCAACAGATAGCGCGCAGTCATGCCTTTCAGCATCATCGCGGCGCCGGTTTCATCGGAGATTGTCTTTGGCAATTTGACCATATGCGAAGCTGCAATATTGCGGTGGGTCGCATATGCGCCAAGCGGGCCTGAACCATAGGCCACGCGGTCGCCCACTTTTAAGCCTTTAACACCTTGCCCCAATGCTTCGATAACGCCAGCGCCTTCAAAACCGAGGCCAGAAGGAAGAGCGGCGGGATAAAGTCCACTACGGATGTAAGTATCAATAAAATTCAAGCCGATCGCGGTGTGGCGGAGGCGCACTTCGCCTGACGCAGGATCGCCAAGTTTAATGCTATCAAAGCTTAGGACTTCGGGGCCGCCGATTTTCGAAAATTGAATAGCTTTCATTGCACAGTCTCCATAACGCGGTCTTCCCATAAATCTTGGAACGCTAAAACCAAGCGATCCCAGCCCAAGTCTTCGAGCGAGATAATGCGCACATCGAGAACAGCCGCTTTGCCCATCAGCGCATTGTAGCGCGGCGCATCTTTTAACTCATCAAAGAGGTCGGTGGTTATCAAAACCGCTACGCGCTCACCCGGCTGACCAAAATGATCCGCTAGATTATCCGCTTCATGCACGGCATCCATCAAACGATGGCGGTGTTTGCGGTCGTGCATATCAAGTTCGGAACGCAATGCCTTGCAGGACACAAATCCCAAAACATCGCCACGACGCGCAATCAGATCAATTTCATTTTCGCCGCTAAAATTGCGAACGGTCCAGCCCAAAACCTGACCAAACACAGCCTCGCAAGCACCTGAATCCATCACCGCCAACCAAGCTAATTCTTCAAGCCAGCCGCCGGAAAGATAACGCTTACCATTGGTTTCGCAAACCTCATGACCATGTTCTTCTTTGATCAAAAGGCCATGTTTGAGCATATCTTCGATTAAATCATGACCATCGACATCTAGGGTTTCTGGCACAATCTCAATATGGCGCATGAAGGCTTCTGTAGCGCGGAAAATACGGTCGCGGACTTGTTCGAATATAAGATAGTTGTTGGCAATTTTTTTGGTGAGCTCAGCGCGTTCTGATGCGATTTTTTGGTTGCCAGATTCGCCTTTCAACCAAGCGCCGCGCTTTTCCAATAGAGTTTTTATTGTAACACTTTCCATATGCAATCTATTGCCCTAATCTTTCGCAATTGCCAAGTTGGTTAGTCCATTAAAACGAAAAACTGAAAGTAATCAACACTATGACTATTCGTGTCTCGTCGTTTATTTCGCCGGTTGAAGCGCCGCCAATTGCCGAAGCCATGAGCTGGATTAAAACTGGCGAGCGCAACCGGGCTTTGCTCAATTTATGCCAAGCGGTTCCCTCTTATCCACCCGCTGACGAATTGCAGCACGAGATTGCGCGCTTGGCAGCAGAACCATCCACAAGTTTATATACGGATGTTTATGGACTGGCAGAGCTTCGGCAAGCTTTGGCGACGCATATGTCGAAAGATTATGCAGGCAATGTAACGGCCGATCGGGTTGCCATTACATCAGGCTGCAATCAGGCCTTTAGCGCTGTTATTATGGCGGTGGCGCATCATGGCGATAATGTTGTTATGCCATCACCTTATTACTTCAATCATCAGATGTGGCTTTCGATGCTAGGGATTGGCATCAAATCTATTCTCGCATTTTCGGACACGCGGAATTACCCCTCAGTTGATGAGGCGCGAGCGCAGATTGATGACCGCACACGGGCAATCGTTTTATGTTCACCCAATAATCCAACCGGAGCGATTTATCCTGCGGAAGTTTTGGATGGATTTTTTGTCCTGGCGAAGGCCCATAACATTCCGCTGATCATTGATGAGACCTACAAAGATTTCCGCAATGGCCCTGCCCCACTCCATTCCATTTTTGCGCAACCGGATTGGGATCAGCACTTCATTCAGCTCTATAGTTTCTCCAAAGCTTTTGCCATGACTGGTTACCGGACGGGATCTATTATTGGCGGTGTCACTATCATGGCTGAGGTGGGAAAGATTTTGGATTGCATGACGATTTGTGCGCCGCAGATTTCGCAGCGCGCAGTGATTTATGCTTTGGCACATTTGGACGCTTGGAAAGCCGAGAAAAATGCCATGATGGCGGGACGCGGAGCAGCATTGGTTGCGGCCTTCAAACGACCAGGATTGCAATATGAACTGGTCAGCAGCGGCGCATATTTTGCTTACATACGCCACCCTTTTCACGGTGAAACATCAAAATCCGTCGCCATTCGATTGGCGGGAGAACATGATGTTTTATGTTTGCCGGGATCAATGTTTGGGCTCGACCAAGAGGACTATCTGCGCTTAGCTTATGCGAATGCTGATGCTACTCTGATGGAACCACTGGTTGATCGCCTAATGGAAAGTCAGGACCGGAGATAAGCTTCCAATGTTGCCTTGGTGCCATTGGTCCAGAGATCATTCAACGCAGAGGCAAAGGCTTTTTGGAACATTGGATTGCTGCCAACATCGCCATAAATGTCTGCCATTTGTAGCCAGGCCTTTGGGTTGGTTTTTGCAGCAAGGGCAGTTTCATTCAACCGTTCCCAACTCGGGTCGTTCGCTGCAATAACTTGCCCGCTGTCAGTGGTTCCAGCACAATAGCGACACCAAAGGGCCGACTCCAAGGCAAGACCAGCGATGGATAGACCAGCGCTTAAGCGGTCTGCAATCGTTGGAACAATGAATTTGGGTTGACGGTTTGAGCCATCAAGACAGAGCCTACGAACAGTATCGCCAATTTTTGGATTGGCAAAGCGGCGTTCAATCAGCGCGTAATAGTCTTGTAAATTGGTATCAGGAACTGGTGCCACACAAGGGATAACTTCATCTTGTTCTACCTTCGCAAGGAAAGCGCGAACCAATGGGTTTTCCATGGCTTCGTGAACAAAGTGAATATCCATCAGACCAGCAGGATAAGCGATGATGGCATGACCACCGTTCAAAATACGAATTTTCATATTCTCATATGGGCTCACATCTCTCACAAATGTAACGCCGACTTTTTCAAACGCGGGACGGCCAGACGGGAAGTTATCTTCCAATACCCATTGTTTAAACTCTTCGCAGAACACGGGCCATTGATCTTCAATACCAAAAGTACTGGCTAGAAAATCGCGTTCACGGTCGCTGGTGGCAGGTGTTATGCGGTCTACCATGCCATTGGGGAAGGCAACTTCGGCCTTGATCCATTGAGCCAAATTGGAATCAGATAATGCGGCTAGTCCAACCACTGCGTTGCGCGTAACGACGCCATTATGGGGCACATTATCGCAGGACATCACTGTGAAAGGGGCAAGGCCCTTTTCACGGCGCAAACGAAGACCCGCAACAATAAAACCAAACACCGTTGATGGCTCAAGGATGTTTGCGGCGTCATAAACGATTGCTGGATGGTTTGGATTGAATTTTCCGGTTGCTGGATCAATGAAATATCCACCCTCAGTGATGGTCAAGGACACGATACGGATTGCCGGGTCACCGAGCCAATTCAGCATAGCCGTTTTGTTAGCTGGCGGAATAAAGCCAACTAACGGCGATGTGATGCGGGCGGCGCTGAGATTTGCGTCTTGTTCAACAACGGTGGTGAGGAAGTCCTGCGCTTCCAATTTTTGGCGCATAAGCTCATCGGATGGCATGACGCCAGCACCGATCAGGCCCCAATTATGATCTGTACCCTGATTAAAAAGATCATCGAGATAAACCGCCATATGGGCGCGGTGGAAATTGCCAATGCCGAAATGCAATATACCAGCGGTGATGTCGGTCCTAGCGTATTTTGGCACAGCGACGGTGGAAGCGAATTCAGCAAGGTTTGCAGCGGATAATTTTTTCAACTTTTTCACTCAACTCATCCACTGGCCGCCGTCGACATTGTATGTCTGGGCAACAACATAATTGCTATCTTGCGAGGCGAGGAAAATCGCCATGCCAACAAGGTCTTCCGGAGTGCCCATGCGCCCATAAGGAACGCCGGCGGCCACTTGTTTTTTCTTTTCACCGATCGCCAAGTTTTCATACTTGGCGAAAAGAGCGTCAACTCCGGCCCAGTGTTCCCCATCGACCACACCGGGGGCAATTGCATTTACGTTGATCCCGTATTTGATCAGATCAAGTCCAGCCGATTGCGTAAGGCTGATCATGGTTGCTTTGGTTGCGCAGTAAACAGCAACCAATGCTTCGCCGCGCCTGCCCGCTTGGCTCGCCATGTTGATGATCTTGCCTTTGCGACCATTTTTGATCATGGATTTGGCAACGGCTTGCAACGTGAAAAAGCTGCCCGCAACATTGATTGCAAATAAGCGATCAAAGCTCGCCCGGGTTATTTCAACGATGGGCGCCATATCAAATAGCGCTGCATTGTTAACCAGAATATCAATTCCCCCAGTCCGCTTTTCAATAGCTGCAATTGCATCATCGATGGAAGTTTGATCGGTCACATCGAGCCTGACGACGAAGGCTTTTGGGCCGATGGCTTTGGCGGTTTCTTCGGCGCGGGCGACATCGATATCACCAATGGCAACCGTTGCACCTTCGCGCACATAAGCTGCCGCAAAAGCCGCACCTATGCCACGCGCAGCGCCAGTGATTAAAGCTGTTTTACCTTCTAGTCTCATTTGCGAATGGCCTTACCATCTTTGTTGAAATGATGGAGCCTTGATTTATCCGGTGTCATCCAAACTTTGGTGCCAGGCGCAATAATGTTTTCACCAGATGCGCGAACCGTGATACGTCCACGCGCTCCTGCATCCACATGCAGGAATGTGTCCGAACCCAAATGCTCGCTCAACAAAACTTTCCCTTCCCAATCGCCCTTCTTTTCTGAAATGGCAATGTGCTCAGGTCTAATACCAATGGTGTTGTCTTCAACGAAATTCATTTTCGGTGAACCAATGAAGCCCGCCACGAAAACAGAATTTGGATTGTTGTAGAGTTCAAGTGGCGAACCTACTTGCTCAACGTTGCCGTGGTTGAGCACAACGATACGATCGGCCATGGTCATGGCTTCAACTTGATCATGGGTCACGTAAATCATCGTCGTGCCCAAATCTTGATGGAGCTGCATAATGAAAATGCGCATGTTGACGCGAAGTGCCGCATCAAGATTTGATAGTGGCTCGTCAAACAAAAAGCCTTCTGGTTGGCGCACGATGGCGCGACCAATGGCAACGCGCTGACGCTGACCGCCAGAAAGCTGACCGGGCTTGCGATCAAGATAATCTGTGAGATTGAGTGTGGCTGCGGCCTTCGCCACTTTACCCGCAATCATTTCCTTGCTTTCGCCAGCCATCTTGAGGCCAAAGCCAATATTATTGCGCACGCTCATATGCGGATAAAGCGCATAAGACTGGAACACCATCGAAAGCCCGCGTTTTGACGGCGGCGTTTCCGACACGTCTTTGCCATCGATCAGAATTTGTCCTGACGTGAGATCTTCTAGTCCCGCAATCATGCGTAAAAGTGTTGATTTCCCGCAACCCGATGGACCCACGAAAACCACGAACTCACCGTTTTTGATTTCAAGATCGGCGCTGGGAATGATGACAGTCTGACCAAAGGCCTTATGAACATTATTGAGAGTGATCGTTGCCATTATTTTACTGCTCCGAATGTGAGGCCGCGGACGAGTTGCTTTTGCGCAAACCAACCGAGAATAAGAATTGGTGCTATCGCCATGGTGGATGCTGCCGAAAGCTTGGCCCAAAACAGGCCCTGCGGTGCGGAGAAACTGGCGATGAATTGCGTGAGAGGAGCCGCATCTTTGGTGGTCAATGCAAGTGTCCAGAAAGCTTCATTCCACGCCAAAATAATGTTCAAGAGAAGTGTGGACGCAATGCCGGGCAGCGCCATGGGGGTTAAAACATAAACCAACTCTTGCCACAGCGAAGCGCCATCCATGCGGGAGGCTTCGAGAATCTCGCTCGGGATTTCTTTAAAATAAGTATAAAGCATCCAGATGATAATTGGCAGGTTGAGCAGCATCAACACCGTGATGATACCACCGCGCGAATCCAGTAAACCGAAATCACGGAAAATTAGGTACAGCGGAATGAGCGCGCCCACTGGCGGCATCATTTTTGTGGACAGCATCCACATCAAGAGATCCTTGGTTTTCGCACTCGGGGCAAAGGCCATGGCCCAAGCCGAAGGAATTGCAATCGCCAAAGCAAACAGGGTTGATCCGAGCGACAAATAAATCGAATTCAGAGCAAAGCCAATGTAGTCGGATCGCTCTTGAACAACTTGGTAGTTTTCTAAAGTCCATTCAAAATTGATGAACTTTGGCGGCAGCAGGATCGCGTCTCTTTCGAATTTGAAACTGGTCAAAACCGTCCAAAAAATCGGAAAGAAAATGAGCAGTCCAATGGACCACGCCAATACGGTAATAAAAATTTTGCGGCGAGTGGAAGTGTTCCGAGCCATGTTTATGCGTCCAAGTTCTTGCCAATCATCCGCATCAGGAAGAAGGCAACGATGTTTGCAAGGATTACGGCGATGATACCGCCGGCAGATGCCCCGCCAATATCATTGGCCCGCAAGCCGTAATGATAAACGAGGAAGGGGAGGTTTCCGGCAGTGCCTGCGGTTCCGGTCACAAAAATTTCCGCAAATATATTGAGCAAGAAAATCGTTTGAATGAGAACCACAACGGTGATTGGCCGAATGAGATGCGGCAGTACGATGTACCAGAAATAGGCCAGAGGCGGTGTGCCATCCATTTCAGCTGCTTCTTTTTGCTCTTGATCCAAAGATTGCAAAGAAGTTAACAAGATCAACGTCGCAAAAGGAACCCACTGCCACGAGACCATGATAACAATAGCAACAACGGGATGATGAGCGAACCAATCAATCGGCTGTAGTCCAACTGATTTCATGCCGTATGCAATGAACCCATAAACTGGATTCATCATCATGTTTTTCCACACCAGTGCGGACACAGTCGGCATGACGAGGAATGGCGCGATCATTAATAGGCGCACAACGCTGCGACCGTAAAATGCTTGATCAAGTAACAATGCCAAAAGGGTTCCAAAAACCACACTGATCGCAAGCACCCAGCCGACCAATTTGAGCGAGTTCCCCATCGCCTTGAAAAAAGCGGGGTCGGTCAGAAAATATGTATAATTTGAAAATCCAGCCAAGCAGCGATTTTCGGCGTTGAACAATGCAGAAGGATCCATAATCGAACACGCCATGTTCGGATCCAAAAGATTGTAACGCAAAAATGAAAAATAAATCGTCATTGCCAGTGGAACAATCATCCACAGGAACAACATGATTACGGAAGGTGCAACGGCCAGTTTTCCGAGCGCGCGCGTTTGCTGCGTGGCCATGTCGATCACCCTAACTCAGAGTTTAAATGAAATCCCGGATAAGGCTGCCCAACTTTAAAGTCGGGCAGCCAGTTTTCCATGGGAGGAAAAGTTACTTAATGTAACCAGCCTTGGTCATAACGCGGGTTGAAGCGTCTTGTGCTTCAACGAGCGCTTGATCAACCGTCTTTTCGCCAGACAATGCTGCTGCGAAAATTTGGCTGACCTGTGTACCAAGATCAGCAAATTCAGGAATAGCAATCCACTGCGCACCGCTATAGGGCGTTGGCTGTGATGATGGCTGTGCTGAGTTCACCGACAGAATTGCATCAAGAGTCATCTTTGCAAATGGCACCTTGGCATATTCTGGGTTGGCATAAAGCGAGGTACGTGTGCCCGGAGGAACATTCGACCAACCTTCTTTTGATGCAACGAGTTCTGTATAGGCCTTGCTAGTTGCCCAGCCCACGAACTTCTGTGCTGCATCATTTTTTTGTGTGCCAGCTGGAACTGCGAGCGACCAAGCCCAGAGCCAGTTACCACGGTTGCCGTTGCCTGTATCTGGAGCAAGTGCGAATGACACTTGATCAAAATACTTAGCTTGCTTTGGATCGGTCAAGGCTGATGCTGAAACAGTCGCATCAATCCACATGCCGCATTTACCAGCAAGGTAAAGCGCCATTGTTTCGTTGTAGCCATTGCTGGATACGCCTGGAGGACCGTCTTTTGCCATCATGTCAACGAAGAATGTCAAAGCATTCTTCCATTCTGGTGAGTTGAACTGGGGTTGCCAGTTTTCATCGAACCAACGTGCGCCGAATGCGTTACCGAGAGCGCCTTGAACAGCGCCGCCTTCACCCCAACCAGGCTTACCGCGCAAGCAGATGCCATAGATTTCTTTTTCTTTGTTGGTGATCTTGCCAGCAATTGCTGCAACTTCAGCCCAGGTTGGCTTGTCTGGCATAGTCATGCCAGTGGCCGCAACGAGATCCTTACGATAGAAAATCATTGAGCTTTCTGCATAGAAAGGAGCAGCCATCAACTTGCCATCAACTGACAAAGCGTTAGCAATGTTAGGGATCAAATCTGCAGGATCATCAAGACCTGTAATCGGATTCAACCAACCTTTTTTGCCCCAGATTGGAACTTCATAAGTACCAATGGTAAGAACGTCATATTGGCCGCCCTTGGTCGCGATATCGGTGGTCAGTTTTTCACGAAGAACGTTTTCTTCGAGTGTTACCCATTCCAAAGTAATATCTGGATTGGCTTTTGTGAAGTCATCAGTCAAACCTTGCATGCGGATCATGTCGCCGTTGTTCACGGTTGCGATCGTCAACTTGGTGGTTTCTGCCAAAGCGGATGAGGCCAATGCAGCAAGCGTAAAGGCACCTAAAATGCCAGTAAATACGGATTTCATATATTCCTCCCTTGAGATGGCCATGAGCAAATGCCACGCCAATGAGCATATACTCACTCAGGAATAAATCGGAGTCAATGATGAATCGTCGCTGCAGTGCGGCATTCAGGTGAGCAAAAGCTCGGCCATGCGCTCATTGGTGATTAAGCCATTGATTAAACGACCACGTAATGCGCCACGCACTGCTTTCACTCGGGCTAGCGCCATTGCAACGCCGATCACTTTACTTTTAGCAGGTTGCTCAAGCGGAACACTCAGAACGCGGTCATTGGTTTGCCCTTCAACCAATTTACCATCGCTGTCAAAAGCCCAACCAATGATTTCGCCAACCGCCCCTGCCCGCACCAATGCGCGAACCTCATCAGGCCTTACAAAACCATCGCGGAGCAAGGCAGCTTCTTCGTCAACAGTTCCCACGCCAACAAACGTAACATCGGCTTGCCGGGCCAGTTCTGTGACATTGCGGAGGGACTTTTGGGCCAGAAGTAAATTCTTCTCATGAACGGTTGTGGCGATCACCGGCAATGGCATGGGGTAATGCGGGGCCTTAACGCGATCACTAATCCGGCTGACCACATCATAGACAGAAGCAGAGCCATCGGGTCCAATATTGCCCACGAGCGACACGACTTTATGTTGCGGACAATCCATCGGCGTTAATTGCTCAACCATAGCGCGGAGCATCCGGCCTGTGCCCATGCCGACAATAACGGGATGTTGGGAAACCAGATAGCGCTCTAATGCCGTGGCCGCGAGTTCTGCAACACCAATGGTACTATTTGGCGCATCAATATCGCTAGGAGCCACTTCGCAATAATCGATGTTGAAGTATTGCTTGATTTGTTCCGACAGTTCAAGGCAACGGCCAATGGGATGATCGAGCCGCACTTTGATCAGTTTTTCCGTGATGGCTAAGGACACCAACCTTTGGGCGGATTGGCGCGACACACCAAGTTTTCGCGCTATTTCATCCTGCGTATTACCCGCGATGTAATAGAGCCACCCTGCCCGCGCGGCATCATCCAATCGATCGGTTTCGTTTTCAGTTTTGCGAGCCACAGGATTTCCTTTACGCAATTGTCATAACGCAGTGACCAGCGCGACACAATGCAATCAGCATTTCTGCGTTAAGAGTGCGGGCAACATTGACAAATCAGAAAATGTAAAAACGGGACCAAGATTGGCCGCCGGGCGAATGAAAGGTGATTGCATGTGATTGCCGCCAGTGAAACGCCAGACCTGCATGCCGGCGGCCTGCGCCGCTTCTATACCAATATCGCTGTCTTCAATAACCAAGCAGTTCTCAGGCGCAATATTGTGCTTTTTTGCGGCGTATAAAAACAAGTCAGGAGCTGGTTTGCCATGGGCAACGAGATCACACGTATAAAGTCGATCTTTTACTATTTCAAAAAGTCCGGCGCTTTGCAGCGCGCTTTCCGCGCGCAAACGATGGCTGCCTGTGGCCACACAAAATGGCAGGCTCAGACCATTCAAAACTTCTTCCGCACCAGTGATAGGTTTCAAATCTTGAGCAAAACGCGTTAATAATTTGGTCCTAAAACTTTGCTCAAAATCCTCTGGCAGCGTAATGCTAGTATTCACTTTGAACCGTTTTGCCAATTCCTGAAAACTGCGCCCAAGGCAATTCTCGTGAAAATATTGCCGGTCCAAATTTGCACCGATTGCGGAAAACAATTCTAGCAATACGGTTGCACTCAGGTCCTCACTATCAATAAGAACGCCATCACAATCAAATACAACAAGTTCGATTTTAGCTAGCGTCATGTTTTCCTGATTTTTGAATGGTCGGGAAAGTGGCGGAGACGCAGGGATTCGAACCCTGGATACGCTGTAACACGTATGACGATTTAGCAAACCGTTGCCTTCAGCCGCTCGGCCACGTCTCCACAATCACGGCTTTTGCCGTGATTTGTTCTGGGTTGCAAGACTTGTTCACAAAAATCCAGGTGAAAAACAATTCCGAGTGCGACACTCAGTCATATAGCTGAGTAATTTAATCGGCTATATTCAGTTCGCAGTTCTTAACTTGGAGAAAAACAAATGACTATTTTCCGCCGCCAATTTCTTGCTGCATGTGTTTCATTGTTAGCTATGACCGCTCCAGCGTTTAGCGCGGAAACCGTGAATGTTTACTCTTATCGACAACCGCTCTTGATTGATCCCCTTTTCGAAGCTTTTACAGCCGAAACCGGAATTGCCGTACGCACGATTTTTGCGGAAAAGGGATTGATTGAGCGTATTGAGCAAGAGGGACCTCTCAGCCCAGCTGACGTTTTGCTTTCAGCCGACGTTGGGCGCTTGGTGGCGGCAACCGACAAGGGCTTGGCGCAACCTGTAAACTCCACTGTGATTGATGCCGCTGTGCCAGTCAATTTACGAAGCGCCGATCACAATTGGTTTGGGCTTACCATGCGCGCGCGGGTTATTTACGCGGCCAATGACCGGGTAAAGCAGGATGCAATCTCGTACGAAGAATTGGCGGATCCGAAATGGAAGGGCAAAATCTGCATGCGGCCCGGCAACCATCCGTATAATTTAGGATTGATCAGCGCCATGATTGCCAAGCGCGGCGAAGCAGAAACCAAAACTTGGCTCACAGGGTTGCGCGCTAATTTGGCGATCAAGCCCACGGGCAATGATCGCGCTCAAGCCAAATCAGTGTTTTCTGGTGAATGCGATTTGGCAATTGCGAATACTTATTACATGGGCTTGATGCAATCGAACGAGAAAGAGCCCGAGCAAAAAGAATGGGCAAAATCGGCGCGGATTATATTCCCCTCGTCCGCTACGATGGGAACGCATGTGAATGTGTCTGGCATGTTGATGGCAAAGCACGCGCCTAACAAAGCAAACGCTTTAAAGCTGATGGAGTTTTTGGCGGGTGCCAAAGCGCAACAGATTTATGCGGCTGGCAATTTCGAATATCCGGTGAATGCAGCTGTCGCACCTTCAGAAATTGTTGCAGCTTGGGGCACGTTCACGCCCGACACCATGAATGTTTCCGAAGTGGCTAAATTTGAAGCAGTGGCCGCAAAAATGATTGATGAACTACAGTTCAATAACTGACGTAAAAAAACCGCACCTCCCCCGAGATGCGGTTTTTTCTTTAACAATAATGCTTAGTGAATTGTCATCCAAGCGCGGGCTTGGGCTTGCGCTTCTGCCACTTCATGCGCTGTCATTTCCCGTGATAACTCGCAGCGAATTTCTTTCGCGGCAATGCTACCTTTCATCGCTGCAAGATTAAACCATTTGTGCGCTTTCACATAGTTGCGCTCTACGTCATGGCCACTGCTATACATTAGCCCAAGCTCCAAAAGCATCTCTGCCGTTGCAGCGGTTGGATTCATTGCATTTTCCAAACTTGTCATCTTAAAACTTCCCCATCTTTGTTTAACGCCTCGTGAGGTGCGGGATATTTTTTCCGGCTTCCTCGATTGTTTCAGAGCAATTCCACCTGCTCTGTTGATGACCTAATATTGGGGGGCAGAGTCAAAAGGCGACGTTAAAAGATAAGATTAAGTGCGCATGAAGCGGCACAGTTTACAAAAAATGACCAAAAAACTTTGCGAGTCATTTCAAGCAGTTAGATAAAATTTGCGATTTATTTACAGTGTTTTCTTCAGGATTTGTTCACCAGAAAACGGATTGAAGGGTTTTACTTCGAAGGAATGGCGAGCGTCATGGTGATCGGAAAATGGTCCGAACCCGCGGCATTGCCAATGCGCTGTTCTGATAATGCGCGAATGGTGGGACTGGTGAAAATGTGATCGATCGCAAGCTGCGGAATACCCAGTGCGGCTGGCCATGTCGGCAAGTTTGTGTGGCGCACCAAGCC
>JAYUOP010000246.1:0-17422 GCA_043760745.1 Hyphomicrobiales bacterium | reverse complement strand
CCAATTGGCGAAGCGCCATCACCTTCGCGTTTTTGAAACGATCTCCCGGTTCGACCTATGGCACAAGCAAATCGCCGCTGACCACAAATAATGAAACCCATGCTAGATTGAGCAGACCTCGCGCGAACGTGAATATATGTTATCATCTGGCTCACAGCGAGTTGAGTTGATACCGAATCAAATTCAGAGTCTAACAGCAAAACCTAAAGCTTGAAGGAAACCCCCAATTGTCCAGCCGCAAAAAACTGCTTCTTGTTGATGATGATGATATCTTGCGCGAAACTATGAAAGAACAATTCTCGCTCCATGATGAGTATGAGGTATTCGAAGCAGCCACCGCTACCCTCGGGGTCAAGCAATTGAAACTAGAGCACGTAGACCTCGTAGTGCTTGACGTTAATTTACCCGATATGGATGGTCGCGAAGCTTGCAAAATCATGCGCCGTAATGGTTATAAAGGACCGGTTATCATGTTGACGGCACAGGGGTCTGATTCTGATCAAATTCTTGGCTTGGACTCAGGCGCTAACGACTACGTTACAAAACCATTTCGTTTTGCCGTTCTTCTTGCTCGGATCCGATCGCACCTGCGCCAACATGAGCAAAGCGAAGACGCAGTCTATAAGATAGGCCCTTATACTTTCAAGCCAGCTGCAAAGCTCTTGGTCAAAGACGATAATAAAAAAGTGAGATTAACCGAAAAGGAAACCGCTATCGTCAAATTTCTTTACCGCGCTTCTGAGCAGATTGTGAACCGCGAAACGCTGCTTCATGATGTTTGGGGCTATAATGCAGGTGTTTCCACGCATACATTAGAAACCCATATCTATCGCTTGCGGCAAAAAATTGAACGCGATCCGTCGCATGCCGAAATCTTGGTTACAGAAGGCGGCGGCTATAAGCTGGTCCCTTGATCTCTGACGCATTTCCCCGGCATAAGTGGTTCGATATCAAGATTTAGGCGAATCATTGAAAGCTAATGTGTCACTTCAGGTAAAGTCATGAGCGTTCGCGCTGATGCGGAAACTTTAAGGCAAATTCCAATCTTTCGGGATTGCGAACCTGTGCATTTACAGTTGTTGGCTTTTGCGTCGGAACGCCAGCAATTTATTATTGGTGAAGCCTTGGTCAAGCAGGGTGCCAAAGCACAATCAGCTTTTCTTATACTGAGCGGTAATGTTAATCTGGAAATCAATGGCGTTAACGGACCAGAGCCGATTGGCGTTGCTCACCCCGGTGCATTGATTGGCGAAGTGGCAATGATTGGATCAACCCAATATAGCTTATCTGCTATTGCCAAAGAAGCTGTTGCCACAGCGCGCATTGATCATGCCCTATTTAACCGGGTTGCCAGTGAATATCCCGAATTTGGCCGCACGGTTTTCCAAGTGCTGGCCGAACGACTAAATAATTCAATGATAGAACTTGATAGTGTGCGCAATATGATATCGCGCGGACGCGGGTATTCAGCCCGTTAAATGTTAAACGTTGCCATGACTGGAACATGGTCAGAAGGCTGTTGCCAGCCCCGGGCCTCACGCAGAATTTCAAGTTTGGTGCAGAGCGCTGCTTGATCAGGGGTTGCCCAAATATGATCGAGCCTTCGACCTTTGTCTGCAGTGTCCCAATCTTTAGCGCGGTAGCTCCACCAGCTGTAGAGCTTTTGTGGTTCTGGAACCTGTTGGCGCATGACATCAACAAATCCACCAGCCTTTTGGACCCGCAATAAACCAGCACATTCAACGGGTGTGTGGCTCACAACTTTCAACAAATTCTTATGCGACCACACATCATGTTCGAGTGGTGCAATGTTCAGATCGCCAACCACAATGCCTTCATGCTCAGGTGGAACCGCCCCATCACTGAACCAATTTTCCATCTCATCAAGAAACCGAAGCTTGTGGTCAAATTTCTCATTGATGGCAATATCAGGTTCATCACCACCGGCTGGCACGTAAAAATTGTGAACCACCAAAGGTTTTTTGCCAGCAAGTGTTACGCTGATATGGCGGCTATCGTCTTTACCGCAAAACGGCTGCTTCCCTTCGGAAACAAATGGAACACGCGAAACAATGGCCACCCCATGATAACCCTTTTGACCAAATTCAGCGATGTGGTTGTAACCCAAAGCGTTGAGCGGCCCGGATGGAAATTGCCCTTGCGGACATTTGGTCTCTTGCAAACAGAGCACATCGGGATTGTGTTCTTGCAACAGTTTTTCGACCAGACCAATCCGCAAGCGTACCGAATTGATATTCCAAGTGGCAATCTTCAGGGTCATAAACGTTCGAACTCTTTAATTCGATTTTTCTTTGCGGTTGATTTTCACCACAAACAATTTGGGATCAAAGGTTACGCCGGTTTCCAGATTGGCCAAAGCAACTGTGGTCTTGCGACCTTTGCCATCAACCACCACCCATTGCTGCAACGCTTGGTTCTGTTCATCGAACACGATAATCAAATGACCACCAAGTTTGCCTTTTTTGTCTTCCAGAATAAGCGTCAGCAAACCATCCGCTTGTTCAATGCCGAGAATATTGGTCTCCTTCAATAGGTCTACTTTGGGAGCCACAACAAGGCGCAGTGGCGTAGATGAAAGCGGGAATTGATCGCCTTTTTCTTTGACTTTATTTTTGATTGTCAGCCATTTGCCGTCGGAAACAATCAGCAATGGACTAGGAGCTGCATATTCGAAACGCATTTTGCCCGGTTTGCTAATCAGCACCACACCTCTTACTACCTGCCCCTTTGGACTGGTTTGGGTGAATTCACCTTGCATGGTCTCGAAGCTATTGAGGTAATCATTAAGCCGAACGACAGCACTACGTTGCTCATCACTTAGCTGAATAGAAACCGACTTCGCCGCGTGGGCGGAGCTGATACCAAAAATGAGAGCAAAGCCTAAGGCCAGAACAGCGCGACGACGAAGAAAATTAAACATATGAAATCCCGACCAAATCAGTTTCGTAACTTTATAGAGAGACCAAACCCGATAAACGAGCCTTTTTTTAGGCGGAGCTAATCCCTGGCACTATCACCAGGAACCAGAATCTCACGCTTGCCCGTGGCATTTGAAGCCGAGATCAAGCCTTCCTTTTCCATGCGTTCAATCAGACTTGCAGCCTTGTTATAGCCAACCTGAAGGCGGCGCTGCACATAACTGGTTGACACTTTTTTATCACGCAGTACTACAGCTACGGCTTGATCATAGAGTTCATCACCCGACCCGCCACCTTCAACACCCGCCATTGCACCTGCTTCGCCATAGGCTTCTTCTTCGGCTTCTTCGGTTACGGCATCGATGTATTCAGGTGTTCCTTGCGACTTTAGGAAACTCACTATTTTTTCAACTTCTTCATCGGCCACAAATGGACCATGCAGACGTGAAATCCGTCCACCACCCGCCATGTAAAGCATATCGCCTTGGCCAAGGAGTTGTTCTGCACCCATCTCACCGAGAATAGTTCGGCTGTCAATTTTAGATGTTACTTGGAATGAAATCCGGGTGGGGAAGTTGGCTTTAATTGTTCCGGTAATCACGTCTACCGAAGGTCGTTGTGTGGCCATGACAACATGAATACCAGCAGCACGTGCCATCTGCGCCAAACGCTGAACTGCGCCTTCAATGTCTTTGCCCGCCACCATCATGAGGTCAGCCATTTCGTCGATAATCACCACAATGTATGGCAATTGAACAAGGTCCATTTCTTCCTTCTCGAAAATTGCTTCTCCTGATTGCGAATTGAAACCAGTCTGCACGGTACGTGACATTTTTTGACCCTTGGCAGTGGATTGTTTTACCCGCTCATTAAAGCCATCAATATTGCGCACACCAAGTTTTGACATCTTACGGTAGCGATCTTCCATTTCGCGGACCGCCCATTTCAAAGCGACTACCGCTTTGCGTGGATCAGTCACCACGGGCGCTAACAAATGCGGAATACCTTCATAAACGGAAAGCTCCAGCATCTTTGGATCGATCATGATCAAGCGACAGCGCTCTGGCGGTAAACGATAGAGCAGCGAGAGGATCATGGTGTTGATCCCCACTGATTTTCCTGAACCAGTTGTACCAGCAATCAACAAATGCGGCATGCGGGCAAGATCTGCAAAGATAGGTTCGCCGCCAATATTTTTCCCCAAAGCCATGGAGAGGTTTTGCGTCGTTTTCTCAAAAGCCTCGGAAGCCAAAAGCTCTCGCAGATAAACAGTTTCCCGCTTGGCGTTTGGCAATTCGATACCTATCACGTTACGCCCCTGCACCACGGCCACACGCGCCGAAATTGCGCTCATTGAGCGGGCAATATCATCAGCCAGACTAATGACCCGCGAAGATTTAATGCCGGGCGCTGGTTCTAATTCGTAAAGTGTCACAACTGGACCGGGCTTCACATTGATAATTTGGCCGCGAACACCAAAGTCCTCTAAAACGCCTTCCAACATGCGAGCGTTTTGTTCCAATATCTCATTTGAAACAGCGGCACTCTTGGTTGGTTTTTTAGGTTCAGCGAGAAGCGTCAACGGTGGAAGTTCGAAACTTTGCGACCTCATGATCTTGATGCTTGGTTGCAAATCTTTCGACAGTTTTTTGCCCGTTTTGATTTCCACTGTGCTGCGAGTCACGAGGGCGGTAGGCGCAGCATCGGGTTCTGCTTCTAATTCTTCGTCATAGTGTTCATCAAGCTCTGACTCCGCGTGAATATCCTCGGCAAAATCATCTTCGATCAACTCTTGGTCGTCTTCAGGTTCAAATTCATCTGGTTCAGGCAATGGTTCAATTTTGCGTTTTGATTTAGTGTTGAGTAAATTTGGTTCAACGCGGGCATTGGATTTTCCACCGGTTAATCGGCTGGGCGCTAAGCGCGAAAGAATATCATCCTCGGCCCGAGCCGGTTTTTTGTTGGCCGATGGTTCGCGGCGTTGCGTGGTTGAACGATAACTTGCCTTTTGTTGGCGGCGCATGAACAAATGTTGAAATGCTCCGGCAATAGGTGACCATAAATCTTGAATGCGTGCACCAAAACTTCCCGCAACCGCAGTGGTTTCTTGGGAGGAAAGTTCCATGGCACGCAAGGCAGACCAAAGCGCCAAAGCGCCACAGCCTAAAAATACTGTGAGATTGGCAAGAAAGCCTTTGATACCAAGTGAAAGAACACGGGCCAGTCCACCCGCAATGATATCACCAACACTGCCGCCAAAGCCACCAGCTAGCGGCCAGCTTTGATAGGTCGGTAAAACTGAAAAGGCAGCGGCACTCGCAGAAAAAGCTAGCACCCACATCAAAAGGCTCATGAAAATTTTAGCGGGAAGACGGTGTTTAAATAGCATAACAACCCAGGCCATCGGCACGATCATAAACACGAGTGCAGCCAAACCTAGATTCTGCAACAAAGTATCAGCAACAATTGCTCCTATTGAGCCTAGCAAATTTGTGGCCTTTTGATTAGTCGCAATATTCATTGAAGGGTCATTTGCTGACCAACTGGCCAGCGATAGGCCCACCCCGATGAGCCCTGTGAACAATGCGCAACCCGCCAGCTCCAAAGCGCGCTTGCTGATGAAGCGACGCAGCGCCAATGGAATCGTGTTTTCATCGGTGTCGTAGGATTGTTCGTAGGCCAAGGGCTTCATCTCCTGCTCAACCAACAAAAACCCGTGTCGGCTGTTCACAAATTGTTAATAGCCAGTTTTGCCCTGACATGGTTAAGGGTGGGTAAAGAGCAGGGCCCAGTTTGATCGTTTTCCACCAAACAAAAGCGCCCTCTGTTGCCAGAGAGCGCTTTCCTGCGCATAAGACTTTAACGCGGGAGGAAATTAGTTATAGGCCCGTTCGCCATGACTGCCGATATCGAGGCCTTCACGTTCATGCTGTTCATCAACCCGCAAACCGACCGTGAATTTACAGATCAGCAATGCGATGTAACTCACAACCGCAGACAGAACGATGGCGGTTAGAACACTGACAACTTGAGCTGTCATTTGCGTACTAAAAACATAGTCCAAGACTTTGGTTGAGGTATCAAAAGCGAGATAGTCTGTCACGCCCATGCCACCGCGGGCTGGATTAACGAAGAACCCGGTAAGCAATGCACCAAGTATACCGCCAACGCCATGCACACCGAACACGTCAAGACTGTCATCATAACCAAGCTTGGTTTTAAGCCACACAACTGCCAAAAGACAGATGATACCCGCTAAAAGACCAATCACTATTGCAGCCATTGGACCTACCCACCCACAGGCTGGCGTAATGGCCACAAGTCCCGCAACTGCACCTGAAACTGCGCCAAGCAAGCTTGGGTGGCCACGGGTTAGCCATTCACCTGCAGTCCATGCCAAGGTGGCAGCCGCAGCCGCAAGAATGGTGTTGAGGATAACAAGGGCGGTCAAACCATTGGCCTCAAGATTCGATCCAGCGTTAAAGCCAAACCAACCAAAGAGCAGAAGTCCTGCACCCACCAAAGTAAACGTCAAGTTATGCGGCGCCATGGCTTCGCGGCCAAGACCAACACGCTTCCCGAGAACGATAGCGCAGACCAGACCAGCAACACCCGCATTGATATGAACCACAGAACCGCCCGCAAAGTCGAGCGCACCCCAGTTGAACAACCAGCCATTGGAGGCATTCACCGATGTTCCGTAATCACTGAGGATACTCGCTTTGGCAGCATCGTCAGTTGCCGCGGCAAGTTTCGTCAGGAAATCATTGGCTGCAGTTTCACCGATCGCAGCGGTGACGTTAGCAAGATTGCCCGCGCTGAGGGTGAAAGCATCGGGGCCAGCCCACCACCAGACCATATGCGCCATCGGCAGATAAGCGAAGGTAAACCAAATAACCACAAAAATCAGCACGGCTGAAAATTTCATGCGTTCTGCAAATGCACCGACGATCAAGGCCGGCGTAATCGCAGCAAATGTCAGCTGAAAAATCACAAAGACAAATTCTGGAAGGTAGGTCTCTTTGGAAAAGGTCGCTGCAACCGTTGTGATATCAACACCAGAGAGGAACAGCTTTGAGAAGCCGCCAAGAAACGCGTTGCCATTGGTGAACGCGAGTGAATAGCCGTAAGTGACCCACAGAATTGATATTAAGCAGAAACAAACAAAAACTTGCATCAATACTGAAAGTACGTTTTTCGAGCGAACCAAGCCGCCGTAAAACAAGGCAAGACCAGGAATGGTCATGAGCACAACAAGGGCTGTGGCGGTCAGCATCCAAGCAGTATCACCCTTGTTCACAGAAGCGGCTGCGAATGCGGTGGCTGCGGGCAAGAATGCCGAAAGTGCGAGGGCAAGGCCTGCTACCTTCGCGAATTTAGGGACGGTTCGTTCACCTGACATGGTGGATTCCTTTTCTAAATAGAATGATTAGAGGGCAGTGGTGCCGGTTTCGCCGGTGCGAATGCGAACGGCTGCTTCCAAAGGCAACAGGAAGATCTTGCCGTCGCCAATTTGGCCAGTTTGACCAGAGGTCTGAATGGCTTCGATCACGCGGTCTGCCATGCTGGCTTCGACCGCGACTTCGATCTTCACTTTGGGAATAAAACTCACGGCATACTCAGCGCCGCGATAAAATTCGGTATGACCGCGCTGGCGGCCGTGACCTTTGACTTCTGTGACTGTTATACCTTGGATGCCGATAGCACCGAGGGCCTCGCGTACCTCGTCCAGTTTAAAGGGCTTAATAATTGCAATAATGTATTTCATGTGGTGGCCTTTCTCCTTTTGTGGATCAAGACACACAAGAACCATGCCAAGTCAGCGACGCAACTTAACACTTTGATTTCAATAACTATTTTCTAATCTAGCAAGCAATCAAGAATCAGCAACCGCCTAATAAATGAGCATCAACAAAAAATAGCTTAAAATTTAATCGCGCTTGCGACCGGCACTTACCAGTTTTTCTTCATAGGCCTGCCAAAGCTCAGTTTTACTTTGGCCGAGCTTCGCCAAATAGGGCCAAGTGAATAATCCCGTGTCGTGACCGTCACTAAAAATAAGCCGAATGGCATAGGAGCCTACGGGCTCTACTTTTCTGATCACGACATTGCGCTTGCCAAAAACCAATTGTTCTTGACCGGGGCCGTGACCTTTTACTTCGGCACTTGGGCTTTCAACGCGTAATAATTCTGCAGGAAGGTCAAAAGCCTCACCCGATTGAAACTTAACATGAAGATTGCGGCCCTGCTCCTGAATGCGGAGCTCTTCTGGCCATATATCAGGCGCGATCAAGTTCGCGCGCCTCTTCGACCAACATTATAGGGATGCCATCGCGGATGGGATAGGCCAATCCTGCTGCCGACGAGATCAGTTCCTGCGCCGCCGCATCGTAACTCAACCTCGTTTTGGTCAGGGGGCAGACCAAAAGTTCCAGAAGTCGTGGTGCAGTTTGACGGGGGACAGAATTTGGCATTACTGCAGCCGTGGGCGTTTGCCACCCGATGACTTGGCAAGTGCGATTTCAGTCAATGCCACCAAAACATCAGCACGGGTTTTAAGGTCTGGTGCTTCCAGCAGAGCTTGCTTTTCTTTGGCGGGGTAGGGCGCTAACAAAGATAAAGTATTGACCAAAACTTCGGTTGAAGCCTGATCGATTTCTTGCCAATCAGCACTCATATTATTAGCTTCTAAGTAATTGCGGAAAGCCGTTAAAAGTGCTGGGCGGTTCACTTCATTCGCCCCCCAATCACTGACCAAATCCACCGCGAAATTGTCATAGCGAGCCAAAACTTGGCGATAAGGTGTGTCCACATCTAGTTCTTCTGGAATGGTAAACCGACAAATCCCAGTCAGTGTGACCAACATCCGACCATCAGGGGTTTCCGTGTATGACGTAATCCGGCCCACGCAACCGATTATCGACAAAGCATCATCTGCACCGTTGTCATCAAGAGCTGGTTGAATAACGCCAATCAAATGATCTCCTGCCAAAGCATCGGTAATCATCTCAAGGTAGCGGGCCTCAAATATATTTAGAGGCAAATCGGCGCGTGGCAGTAGCAAAGCGCCGCCCAGCGGAAAAATCGGCAAGCGATGCGGAAGGTCTTCAATGGTGCGATAATTATCAAAAAAACTCATGTGCCGAACCTATCTCTCTGACGTTAAGCAAATAGCACGGCGGAAAGTTTCCGTCGTGCGGCAATTGTGGCGTCATCTTTTTGACCCCAGCCTTCAAAGAACGAAACCAATTGCTTGCGCGCGGCTTCTTCATTCCAGGTTCGTTCTTTGCGAATAATGTAGATCAAATGATCCGTTGCTGCCTCTCGTTCACCAGCGCCATTAAGTGCTACAGCTAAGTCTGTACGCAATTGGTGGTCAGTTGGGTTTGCGGCCAGCGCTGCTTCCAGTTTGGCAACTTCTGAAGTATCGACGGGATGAACCAAAAGATCGAGGGCAGCTTTGGCACTTACAATTTCATCGTGATTGGATTTTTCAAGTGGAACTGCAGCTAAAGTTGCCGCGGCCGCTTCCAGTGCACCACTGGCCATTTCAGCTCGGGCCTTAAGGCCGTATGCTTCTACTTGAGAAGGGTCAACACTAATAATCTGGTCAGCGATGTCGATGCAGGCCGAAAAATCTCCCTCAGCAAAGCCCTGGCGCGCAGCCGCAATAGCATCAGTAATTTGAGCGGCTAGGCCACCTTTGCCGCTTAAGCGCTCAATGAATTGCTTAATCTGCGATTCTGGCAAAGCCCCCATGAAGCCATCGATGGGCTGGCCGTTTACGAAAGCAAAAACAGCTGGAATTGATTGCACGCGCATTTGTGCTGCAATTTGTTGATTTTCATCAATGTTGATTTTAACCAGTCGCACTTTGCCCTTGGCTTCGCGGATAATTTTTTCCAAGATGGGCGTTAATTGTTTGCATGGTCCACACCAGGGTGCCCAAAAATCAACCAGAACGGGAACCTGCTTTGACGCCTCGATAACATCAGAGGCAAAGCTCTTCATGTCGACATCTTTTATAAGATCGGTGGCGTTGGTAATCGCGTTATCGAGAATCATCGGTTCTGCTGCTTTCGTGGCTTAATCGTACAGTTTAGTTTAGCGGGATTGATCGCTTACGGCGACAATATTTGGTGCATGGCCGCATGACTTCACAAATCTGACCAGATCTATACTGGAAATTGTGGTCGTAGCGCCATTATGCAAGGGGTGATAATTGAGTTGAGCTTCAGCCATCATGGCTTGGTCTAAAATCACATTGACCAAAGTATTTTGATCATTGATCAGCCCAAAAGGCGTTACTGAGCCCGGCAATACGCCTAAAATTTCCATCATTGCATCGGGTTTGCCAAAAGTTAAGCGCTTGGAACCAATCTTGGCAGGTGCTGCTTTTAAATCTACGCGTGCGTCCTCAAGGCAGACGATCAACCAAAAACTCCCTTTTTCATCCTTGCAGAACAGATTCTTGCAATGGCCACCCGCAATATGATCGTGAACCGCTTTGGCTTCTTCAACGGTAAAAACCGGGGCATGGTCGCAGGTCGTGGTCTTAATTCCGAGGCTCGCCAATTTTGCAAACAGTTCTTCTGGAGTGGCCGGCATTGATCCTCGCTCAATTTTTCAAAAACTCTGATGCAAGTTGCTATTGCATTTGTCTGTGTCTTAAGCAATAAGACGGCCAACGCCAAGCGGGCGTAGCTCAGGGGTAGAGCACGACCTTGCCAAGGTCGGGGTCGAGGGTTCGAATCCCTTCGCCCGCTCCAATCACTAAACTTACGGTTTTGATTGGATCTTTCCCAGGGGAGGCGAGCGTTACTGCGCCTTTATGATCGGTTTGAAATCCACACCCTCCACAGGTGGTTCACTTGGAAGCTCTGATTGATCGACATCTGATTTGTAAATCGCCTCATCCAGATCGAGTTCAATTTTTTTGGTTTTATCCAACAGCCGCAAAGTAACCTTATAGGGTTGGTTTTTTACAATAGCGTGCAAGACTTCTGATTGAAATTTGTAATTCAATTTCCCGGCCATGGAATTTTGCACAGTTACGAACCGAATAGTGGAACCCGGTACATCGAAGCTGGCTTCCAGAACACTGCCTTCGGGCAAAGGTAACTTCTGTTGGGCGACAAAGACATAATATGCCTGGGAATAGCGATAATTGAATACAAAGCCTCCCCCAGCAATTTTGAGATAGTCTTTGGGACCTACGTCTTCGCTGCAAGCAGCTAATCCGTAACTCAATAGCACAATACAAATCTTTTTCATGCTTCGCTCTCCCTCCGACTGGCTAATCCCGCCAGCCCTTCAGGGCGCAGAATCAAGATAAATATGATAAAGGCAAACACGCCAACATCGCGATAAGCGAGCGGGAAAAATGCTTGCCAAAGAACTTCCAGAGCAGCTAGCGCAACCCCGCCAAAAACGGCTCCCTTTAGCGTGCCGAAGCCACCGATAACAGAGGCAAACATTGCCTTAAATCCTAGCATCAATCCCATATTGTAATTTGCGCCACCATAAGACACCGCCAAAATCCATCCCGAAACCGCAGCAAGCCCTGCAGAAAACATGCAGGTATTGCGAAAAATCATTGCCGTATCCAAGCCGCAAAGATTGGCGAGTTTCTCGGAATCACACACTGCCATCCAATGCCTGCCGAAACGCGTGTATTTCAGAATGTAATAGGTCAGACCCACGGCCAAACCGCTTACCGCAATGACCATTGCCGACATGAGGGTAAAGCGGACGGTAAATGTGCCTCCGATTAACTCCACACCAATATTCGGAACTATTGGCGGCAACCATTGATCCTTGCTACTGGATTGAATCCGCATCACTTCTTGCAGAACGAGCGAAAGGCCAATGCAGCCAATCATAAAGGCTTGATTGGACCGCTTCAACAATGGCTGAAAAACTAATGCGGCAGTGGGGTAAGCCAAAGCGCCGGCACAGGCCATTGAAAGCAAAAGTGAAGTCATCAGAATTAAAACTGAAGTATGCCCCTGCAACAGCATTGCGAGACAGCTATAGACCGCCGCAAAACTGGCAAACATGGTAAAATCGCCGAACGATAAAAACACGCGCCGGCTAATCGCTTGGATCAGCATAAAGGCAATCGCCAGCGGCACATAAAAACTAGCAAGTTGCCCAGCGTTCAAGAACTGTTGTAGCCAATAGCCTGTCTGATGTGCGGCACTCATGCACGTCAGCCTATCAGCTATTTGAGAAAGAACTCAATGCTTGAAATGACGAACACTCGTAAAGACCATCGCGAGTCCATGGGCATCGGCCACTGCAATAACCTCTTCATCGCGCATAGACCCGCCCGGCTGGATCACTGCCGTCACTCCTGCATCCGCCGCCTGTAGAAGGCCATCCGCAAAGGGGAAAAAGGCATCAGACGCTACAACGGAACCAACAAGCGTTGGGAATTTCTGGCCAGACACATCAACGGCATCAGCATTTTTGCGGACAGCGATGCGCGCCGAATCAATGCGGGACATTTGCCCAGCGCCAATACCGAGGGTTGTTCCGTCCTTGGCATAAACAATGGCGTTAGACTTCACATGTTTTGCAACTTGAAAAGCGAATTTCAAATCCTCCCATTCTTCAAGTGTAGGAGTGCGCTTGGTCACAACGCGAAAGTCGCTGTCTACTGAACCTACATTGTCTCGGGTTTGTACGAGAAGCCCCCCAATGATGGTCTTCACTTGCGTGGCCGCCGACGAAGCATCGGGAATAGACATTAAGATCAATACACGAAGGTTTTTCTTCGTGCTGAGAAACTGCTTTGCTTCATCAGAGATACTGGGGGCTAAAATCACTTCCGTAAAAAGCTGAGCAATGTCAGTTGCGGTGCCGATATCAAGCTCGCGGTTAAACGCAATGATGCCACCAAAGGCGCTGGTTGGATCGCAAGCAAATGCTTTGGCGTAGGCTATTTGTGCGGAAGCCCCGATAGCCACGCCGCAAGGGTTGGCGTGTTTAACAATTACGCAGCAGGCGTTGGTGGGTGTGGATATTTCAGCCAAGCATTCCAAAGCGGCGTCAGCGTCATTCAAATTATTATAAGACAATTCCTTGCCCTGGATTTGCAGTGCGTCGCGAACGCCATGTCGCGGGTCGTTGGATTTGTAAAAACTAGCCGACTGATGCGGATTTTCGCCATAGCGCAATTTTTGCACCAATGTTCCACCCACAGCGAAGTAATCGGGACTTGATTCGCCTGCAGAATGATTAAACCACTGCGCAATTGCAGCATCATAGGAAGCAGTGCGGCCAAAGGCTTTGGCAGCAAGGCGTTGACGGGTGCCTAGTGTGGTTGACCCGTGGTTTACCAACAGTTCTTGTAGAACAGATTCATATTCCGCAGGGCAAACGATGACTGTTACATCGTGATGATTCTTCGCAGCTGCGCGGATCATTGCGGGGCCACCGACATCGATATTCTCAATGATTTCTGAAGATGCTCCATCACGGGATACTGTTTCTTCGAACGGATAGAGATTGACCACCAAAAGATCGATGTTTTCAATGCTATGTTTGGTCTGGGCCGCAACATGATCGGTGTTTGATCTGATGGCTAAAAGTCCACCATGAATTTTTGGATGTAAGGTTTTCACCCTGCCATCCATGATCTCTGGAAAATCAGTAACGGCAGAGACATCAATCACCGGAAGGTTAGCCGCTTGCAACGCCTTAGCCGTGCCGCCGGTTGAAAGCAAAGTGATACCAAGTTGGTGCAGGCCGCTGGCAAAGGCGATCAATCCTGATTTGTCCGAAACGGAAAGCAAGGCGCGGGTGATTTTGCCGGCAGGAATCTTTGTCATCTCAACTCATGTAATCATTTCTAAAGTGTCATGAACCCTTAGCGGGAATTGCCGGGTGGTGAAATGTTTTATGAGGGAGCTTATTGAAATTTAGATCAGCAAAAGCGGCAATTCTTTATCGTCTGCTGTTGTAGAGGAAGACTTCGGTACCTTAATGGTTTTTTTCAAACTCCAATCGACTGCAACTCCGGTTGACGTCGCAATCCCGCGAATAACAATTTGATTCGTTTTGCGCGGACCATCTGGACTTGCCAATGAAATGCTATCTTCAATCTTAAAATCAGCGCCACGCAGCAAAAACCGCCATGCCGATTTTCCACTCAAAGATATGATCAATTCGGTACCATTGCGAACTGTGGATACCTTAACGTCAGGATGCAGATGCAGCCGCATGGTGAAGGTGGCATTTTCGCCAGTAATCACTTCATTGACGCGCAAATCGCGACCATTCTTGGCGAGGAAACACGTTCGCGTATGGGTTTTGTCCCCAATTGCGGAGGTCATTTTCAATAAACTACCACTCGCATTTTCCAGAACTTCAGCAGGCTTAGAAAAGACCTCCGGATTTTTACCGTCAAACACCAGCGTATTGTGAGCAGAGGCCGATCGCGCTGAACTTTGCCAAATTGGGTTGCCCCAGCTTGGAAATCCGCAATTGCTTAGAATGCGATTGCGCCCTTCTGAAAACTCAATTGCTAAAGCGCTATTAAAGGTACTGCCGGATGCAGTGTCGGCCAAAAGAACGGATATTCCACCCGTCAAGCGCGCAAGTCCGGAAGACTGTGCGTGTTGCAACGGCCTTCCGACGCTCTCAACGTTTTCCAACACGTTTGCAATTGCGGCTCGTTGTGGCGTAGCGCCATGAAAACAGGCAAAGTCATGATCGCCATGACACATCATGCGGAGCATCGGCACCATGGTTTCGATAGCGGTTTGCAATCTATTCGGAATGGGTTTTCGCAATGAAATAAACGAAGCGCGTAACGGTATAAGAATTTGCAAAAGAGCCAAAACGTCGTTTGGGTCGCGGCTAACATGCCCGCCATCTTTCATGATGACTTGGTCGATGGATTGATCAAACCAGTTTAGCCCGACAGCAAGTGTTTTTGTGAGACCGCCAAAAGAAACCCCAACGGCCATCAAAGCCATGGCTTGAGAAAATCTAGTTGTTGCGATATGGCTTGGGCGAGAGGCCGATTTTGCTGCAGCCGAACTCACTAATTTCAGCAATTTTTCTTGCTCGTCTGCAAGCGCTTCGGACCACAGTTTTGTACCATGCTGGCTGATGGCCAGAATAGCTTCAGCTAACTCTAATTCACTCAACTTTAACAGACGCTCATTTGCCCAAGCGCTTAAGAGATGACGTGCAAAATTCGCGTGAAGTTTGTGGTTTGCGGCTGCGAAATGTTTAAGCCAAGATAGATTGTCGCGGGCTCTTAATGCTGTTTGATTGTCAGATTGCCAAGAAAATACCGCATCAGTTTTAAGCGTTATTGATTCATTTCCGAAACAAAAATGACCGCGGTACATCTGTTGCGCAAGGGTTGGATTACCAAACGTAAATGATCGTAACGGCGCCATAATTGACGTAGCGTGTTCATGCCCAAAAGGTTTCACAGGAAGCCGGAAATAGGATGCGATATGGGACAAGCTTACAGCGCTGTCACCATGCTCAAATATTCCACGCAATGAAAAACTGCGATCTCCCATGACCGTTTCTGCAATCCTTATCCAATGTTGCGGCTTGAAGGATTGGAGTTTCGGGCCTTTATGGTTAATGAACCCCTAAGATTTAAGACCGTAGTAGCCTTGCTGCAAAAAATCCGTCAAGGCCTGTGGTCTTGCCAATCATCATAGCAGGATGGGTGCGAAGCCAACCCGTTTCCGTGATGACGTGTGTCATATTGCCAATCAGGTTTGCGTCAAATGGTAGGCTCGTGAATTCTGGGCTTTTCTTCAGGAACGCTGCAATTTGTTTTTCGCCTTCGGCTGGCAAAAGTGAGCACGTGCAGTAAAGCAGCACGCCACCGGATTTCACAAGGCCTGCCGCTTTATGAAGTAGTGTCCACTGCAGTTCCACCAAATCGCCGATGTGTTCGATGGTTTTGAGATAGGGTAAATCGGGATGACGGCGAAGGGTTCCGGTGGCTGAACACGGCGCATCTAATACCACGATGTCATACCATTGGTCCTCGGGCAGATTGAGAACGTCATCAACAATAATTTTGGCGGACAATTTTAAACGGTCAAGATTTTCAGAAAGTCTGGACAGTCGCGGTTCTGAGAGATCAACAGCGGTCACCTCAGCACCATTTGCTGCCAATTGTGCGGTCTTGCCGCCGGGTGCTGCGCAAAGATCAAGGGCAGATTTTCCAGCAATGTCACCGAGCAGAGTTATCGGCAAAGCCGACGCTGCATCCTGCACCCACCAAGCGCCTTCGGTAAATCCGGGGCGCTTTGGAATAGCAGGGGATTTCTGGCTTAATCGGATTGAACGCGATGGAAGACATTCGCCATCTAACTCAATCGCCCATTTTTCTGGATCAGCCTTGACTGAAACATCAATGGCAGCTTCACTGAGATGCGCTTTGGTGATGGCTTCAGCGGTTTCTGCGCCATAGGCTTTAACCAATTCGCGCCACAGCCAAACTGGCGTATTAAGATGTTGATCGGCTACACTGGCTAAAAGAGCAGGCCCTTCTTCGGCCACCCGGCGCAATACGGCATTGGCAAGGCCAGCAAAGTGTCGTGCATTTTTATCCCCCTTTGCCATTTCCACAGTTTGGTTGATTGCAGCATGGGCGGGTGTTCCCAGAAAAAGCAATTGCGCTGCACCGAGCTTTAGCATCATGCGCAGTTTTCCAGCGCTGTGCGGTAAAGGCTTGGTCAAGAATTGCTTGAGAACGAAATCAATTTCACCGCCATGCCGAAGGGCTGTGGCCACCAATGCATGAACAAAGCCCCTATCACGCTGATCAAGGTCAACATCGGTCTCCACGCTGCCGTCAAAGAATTGTTTACCAGATAACACGCTATGCAGCACTGCAAGCGCTTGAATACGAGCTGGTAATCCGGCGTGGAGAATTTCATGGGATGACATGTGACAGTAACGAACTCATTTGGTTGTTGGATACAACTTGCAAACGGCGTCTTACTGGTCTTGAACAGAGATTGATAATAAAAACTATGGGGCAATATCTACGATGTCCGAAACCAAACCAAATAAAACTGCACTTCGTGCATTGGCTGAAGCCGAAGCGCGCCGCGCCGTGGCTAAAATCAAAACACCAGTTCTCGAACACAATGGCCCGAAAGGTCTGGAACCAACGCGTTATGGCGATTGGGAGCGCAAAGGCATCACCTCGGATTTTTGATGGTAGAGGCATGTCTCAAAACACAAGAAGATCTCGTTGCTGCTGCAGCAGAGCTACGGCGCATTGAAGCGCGCTTTGGTGTTATTGCCGATCAGCATGGGTTACCTCACCTTCGTCCAAGCAATCAAGACTTGCGTGGGTTGTTGATGATAGTGGTTGAACAGTTGATTTCGCTTAGTGCTGCAAAATCTATTTGGCTTCGTATTGAAGCAGCCCTGGGTGATTTTTCGCCGGAAGTGATTTTAAGATTCTCAGAAGCGGATTTACAAAGTCT
>JAYUOP010000245.1:0-6333 GCA_043760745.1 Hyphomicrobiales bacterium | reverse complement strand
CTCCAGCAACATTTGATTGCGCAAGTGTTGGACCGACGCCGTATAATGTATAATTCGCCATTATAATTTCTCCTGGTTCAAAGTTGGACAGATATTTCAATCTTGCAAAAATGAGGCCAAGTTGCAATTACTAGTTTGATACACAATTAAGCCCATCACTCTGGGTTTGGAGTTTTTCTAATTGAACACGCAATCACACGCGTTTATGGGGGCGGTTTTATTCGGGCGTGCCATGTCGCGGCGGGCGTGGGCCGGGGTTTTTGGCGGGCTTTTGCCTGATGTGGCCATGATTGCGATCGTTGGTGGTTTAAAAATTTACGGCGTGGCGGATAGGGTTATTTTTGCAGAGCTTTATTGGCAACCATGGTGGCAAATTACGAATGGTATTGCCCATTCTTTTTTATTATGGGGTGGATTGCTGATCTTGGCTTTAAGGTTGCGACCGAAGGAGCAATCCTTTTGGCAAGCCCAAGATCGTTGGACATTGTGCAGTATTTTTGCGAGTTCCGCCCTGCTCCATTCCGCGGTGGATTTTCTCTGTCACCGCGAAGATGCCCACATGAGTTTTTGGCCGCTGACCAATTGGAAATTTATCTCGCCTGTATCTTATTATGACAGCAACCACTTTGGCCGTGAATTTGGAATGTTTGAGGCGGGTTTGGGATTGGCAATGGGTGTCATTTTATTTCGCCAGTTTAAGCATTGGGCGGTGCGCGGCCTTCTCGCACTCAGCATGGCGGCTTATATTGCGGTTCCGGCCTATTTTATTTTGACTTGAGCAACGGAAATCTTGTTTCAGCCTCGTCTTAGTCTCATATGGATCCTATGAACACGCTCCCAAACCCACAAGATATGACAGCACAACTCGGCTTACGGCGAGGCAAAAGCGCGTGGCGTTGGCTCAAGCGGTTGATCTGGTTTTTACTTTTGATCGGATTAACCAGCGGTGGCTTGTACTGGTATCTTGGTCAACAGAAGACGGCTGCAAAAGTAAGTTACGAAACTGAGCCTGCCGCGAAAAACGCCCTTGAAATTACAGTTACAGCAACAGGCAAAGTTCAGCCCACAACGCAGGTTGATGTGGGCAGCGAAATGTCTGGCATCATACGCAATGTTCTTGTCAGCGATAATGCGTTTGTTAAGGCTGGCGATATTTTGGCAACTCTTGATACTGTGCGTTTGGTTGCTGAATTGGCGCGCAGTAAAGCATTGCTCACTGCAGCTGAGGCGAAGCTGTTGGATGCTCGGGCAACATTGGCACAAAGCCAATCAGCTTTGCAGCGGCAAAGCAAATTGCAAAAAGGTGGCCTTGCGACAAAAGATAGTTTTGAAACCGCAACGGCTGGACAAGCCCGCGCCGTCGCTTCGGTTGCGGCAGCAGAAGCTGACATTGAAGTGGCCAAAGCAGATCTCGCCATTCAAGAAACTGATTTACAAAAATCCAATGTACGCTCGCCAATCAACGGCATTGTTTTGAAGCGGGCCGCAGAGCCCGGACAAACGGTTGCTGCCTCATTGCAAGCGCCCGTTCTATTCACGCTTGCCGAAGACCTGACCAATATTCAAATCGAAGTTCAAGTTGATGAAGCGGATATTGGCGAAGTGAAAATTGGCCAAGAAGCGCAATTCACTGTCGATGCTTACCGTGAGCGGAAGTTCCCAGCGCGGATCGAAACCATTGCTTATGCACCGGAAACAATTGATGGCGTAGTCACTTACAAGGCAACGCTTTCGGCCGGCAATGACGACCTCGCTTTGCGACCCGGCATGACGGCCACAGCGCGAATTGTGGTTCAAAACATTGTGGATGCGCTAACAATCAGCAACGAGGCCCTGCGGTTTCAACCACCGCGAAAAGTAGAAGCTAAGGGTTTTTCGATTAGCCAATTATTTTTGCCACGATTCCCGCGCGGCGAACGTGGAAAAAAGCCTGCGAGTGCCGATGGCTTGCGCAGTATTTGGATTCTCGAGAACGATGAGCCGAAAGAACTACGGGTTAAAATTGGCGCAAGCGATGGTAGGTTAACAGAGATCATTTCTAGTGATTTGAAAGTTGATGCGTTGGTTGTCTTATCAATTAAAGCAGCGTCAAAATAATGAGCGGTTCTGCGCTCTTACAACTGCGAAAAATAACCCGCGATTATGGTGAAGGTGATGCGCGGGTTCGCGCGTTAGCGGGGGTTGATCTTGATGTTGAGGCAGGAAGCTTCGTTGCTATTATGGGCGCTTCGGGTTCTGGCAAATCCACGACAATGAATATTCTGGGTTGCCTCGATACACCAACATCTGGGGATTATATTTTCAACGGTTTGAATATCTCCGGGCTTGATCGCGATGCGCGCGCATTATTGCGGCGATACTATCTTGGCTTTGTGTTCCAAGGGTTTAATTTATTGGCGCGAACGACAGCGCTTGAGAATGTTGAACTTCCTCTGATCTATCGCGGTATGGCGAAGTCTGAGCGGCGGGACCGGGCGCAAGCGGCCCTTTCAGCTGTTGGCCTTGAAGGCCGCGAGCACCACACACCGGGCGAACTTTCCGGTGGCCAGCAGCAACGCGTGGCCATTGCGCGGGCCATTGTAAGCGATCCATTGGTGCTGCTTGCTGATGAACCAACTGGCAATCTCGATTCAGCACGCAGCCATGATATCATGCTCTTGTTGCAGCGGCTCAATCAAACGCGCGGGATTACGGTTTTAATGGTGACCCATGAGCCCGATATGGCAGCCTATGCCAGCAGGCAGGTACATTTTGCCGACGGTCTGATTTCGAACGATATCTTGGTAAGAGCATAGCCATGTTGTGGGAATCATTCAAACTGGCGCTACGATCAATCAGGCGAAATATGTTGCGATCAATTTTAACATTGCTTGGCGTGGTGATCGGTGTTGCAGCAGAAATTGCACTCGTGACGATTGGCAACGGCGCAACAAACAAAATTACGTCTGATCTGACCAAGCTTGGCAGCAATATGCTGATTGCACGACCGGGCGGACAAAATAACGGCCCACCGGGTAGTGGCGATAGCCGTGGCTTTCGCGAGCAGGATGTAGAGGCCTTACGTCGGGGTTTGCGTAATGTAAAAGCAATAGCGCCCAGTGCTAGTAAACAGGCGAATATTGTTTTTGAAAACGGCAGCAGCAATACCTCAATAATCGGCACTGAGGCTGATTACTTTATTGCACAAGATTGGAGCTTTTCTGGCGGAGCCGCATTTTCGGAAGCCGATGCGCGGGCGGGTAATAGTGTTTGCGTCGTTGGGGCAACAATAGCGCGAGATGTACTCCTTGGTGTTGATCCACTGGGACAGGTTTTACGGGTAGGAGCAATGCCCTGCGCCATTGTCGGGGTTATGGGCGCTAAAGGGCAATCAGCCTTTGGCAACGATCAGGATGATACCATTGTTATGCCCTTACGCACGTTTCAACGCCGGATTGCAGGCTCCACAAGGATTGGTACAATCTTCGTTTCCGCCGATACGCCGCAAGCGGTGACCGATGTTCAAAGTGCGATGATTGAGATTTTGCGCGAAACCAGACGCGTGCGTGATGGTGATGAAGATGATTTCACGGTCCGCGATTTGACCCAAATTGCAGCCACATTATCAGGAACGACAGTGATCTTGACCGGCCTGCTCGGCGCTGTTGCCGCAGTTAGCCTATTGGTGGGTGGTATAGGAATCATGAATATCATGCTCGTGTCAGTCACTGAGCGCACGCGGGAAATTGGCATTCGCTTGGCAATCGGAGCTCAGGCTAATCAAGTGTTGCTGCAGTTTTTAGTGGAGGCGGTAGTGCTCTGCCTCATTGGCGGCTTGCTTGGTATTGGTTTGGGGCTGGGGTTGGCGCTGCTGGCATCATCACTTCTTGATGTTCCATTTCGACCCGATATCAGCGTCATTTTGCTGGCGTTTGGCTTCTCAGGGTTAATTGGTTTGGTGTTTGGTATCTTCCCAGCGCGACGGGCGGCAATGCTGGATCCCATTGCCGCTTTACGCCATGAATAGGTTATTGAAGTGCAGCAAGTAGTTCCGGTGTGGGGTAACTATCAGCTGGCAGACCTAGCTTAATCTGTTCGGCTTTAACCGCTGCTCTGGTACCAGCTCCAATCTTCCCATCAATCTTGCCAACATCGTACCCTTTGGTAGCCAACGCCTCTTGCAAGGCAACAATTTGCTCATAGCTCAGGTGCTGAATTTCTGCGCGGCCACGGCTCACTGCGGGCGCTCCCGCAATGCGGGTGGCAAGGTATGCCGCTGTGGTTGAGTAGACCAAGCTTTCATTCCATTTGAGATAGGCGCTGGTGAAGTTTTCATAGGCCAAAAAGGCGGGACCATCTTTACCCATTGGAAGAAGTAAAGAAGCTGGAAACTTGTCAGCCTTTATGGCTTTGCCGCTGGCCGATTTCACGCCCCATTTAGCCCATTGGGTTCTGGGGTGTTGAATGGCGATATCGGCTTCTTCCCATGGCATATCAGCTGGCACTTTAACTTCTTGCAGCCAAGGTTGACCGGGTTGCCAACCATGCTTGAGCAGAAGGTTAGCCGAGGAAGCCATGACATCTGGAATGCTGGTGCGGAGATCGCGCCTGCCGTCGCCATCAAAATCCACGGCCGTCTCATTGTACTCAAATGGCAGGAATTGGGTTTGGCCAATTTCACCAGCCCAAGCGCCACGCATTTCTGAAGCCGTCAAATCGCCATTCTGAATAAGCTGGAGTGCAGCAAACAACTGTGGTCGGAATTTTTCTGGGCGACGACAGTCCCAAGAAAGCGTGGCCAAAGATTGCAAGGTTGAAAGATCTCCAATATTCGCACCGAAATCAGTTTCCAATGCCCAGAATGCAACCATCACTGACGCTGGCACACCATATTGTTCTTGAACGCGGTCAAAAATAGCTTTGTGTTTTTGCACCAAGGCAGCACCTTGCTTAATGCGATAAGCCGTAATCATGCGGCCTTGAAAATCGAGAAAGCTCTGCGAGAAAATGTTTTGCGCACGGTCTTTCTTGATCACACTGGGATCATATTTGACGCTATTTAACGCATTCAACGTTTGTTTGCTAATGCCCTGACTTGCGGCCTCAGCACGAAAAGACTTCATGTAACCATCAAACCCCTTGGCCGAATTTCCGCAGGTGGCGGCTTGTGCGGAAGTTACTGCAAGAACAGTGATCATAACTGCGGTTGAGAGAATTTTGCGCAAGGTTTTTGGCTCCGAGAAAATTAAGGTTTTAAGATCGACGAATTTTTGGTCAATTTAATGGCGTAAAAATAGGATTGCCGAGAATGGTTAACAGTTCCTAAGCAATGACAATTGCCTCCAGAATCACGAAGGGCCGCATTTTCATGCGACCCTTCGCTCAAACCAGAGGAACTTCAGAACCGTACGTAACGCGATAGTTGCGGACCGGGGGCGATGCCGTAACTTCGCATGCACAGATCTTTAAGCTCGACCCGGGCTTTAGCCCATTTGCAAACGAAAGCGTTCATCCCCCGATAAAACGCCGATAATTTCATGCACGAAAAACAGCAGTATGCGTTACGAAATAGAAAAATGTCTTGGAAAACCCCTGTGACTGTATTCATACATTAAAAGATGTCTTTTTTCGAGCTTAAAATTGTAGAACTTGCAATTATTTCAGTAAATTTCATCTGATGAGTTGATAAATTACGCCCTAGCGTTGCGACAATTTCAGGCGCGCCTGATCTAAAAGCGCTTTGAACCTTGGTTCTTCGGTAAGGTTTTTTCTACTTGCGATCACCGCGCAGGACTTCAAAATTATGCCGTCATCCAAAATCCGGAGCTGATTTGCTGAAAGTGTGGCGCCAGTGGTTGTAATATCGACAATCACTTCGGCAACGCCTGCCGCAACCGCGCCCTCTGTAGCACCGAGACTTTCAACGATTCGGTAACCGGTGACACCATGAAATTCGAAAAACCGACGGGTCAGATTTTTGTATTTTGTTGCAATCCTAATTCTTCGGCCGTGACGACTGTAAAAATGTTCTGCGACGTCTTCAAGATCCACCATGGTGGCCACATCGAGCCAACAGGCGGGAATAGCAACGACAACATCCGCAATGCCAAACTCCAGACGCAAACAGTTCATGACATCATCGTCATCGGGCGCAATTTTTTCGCGCAAGAGATCTTCGCCAGTGATCCCGAAATCAATTTTTCCATCTTTCAGGTTTTGGGCAATTTCGGAGGCGGACAGAAATGCCACGTCGACGTTTTCAATGCCGGAAAGCTTACCGCGATAGCCACGATCGGAACCATCCCTGACAATGGCAAATCCGGCTCGCTCCAAGAGTTCAGCGGACTGTTCCAT
>JAYUOP010000244.1:0-17468 GCA_043760745.1 Hyphomicrobiales bacterium | reverse complement strand
GAACCACGATATCCACCATGCCATGCTCCATGAGATATTCAGAGCGTTGGAATTCGGGCGGCAGTTTTTCGCGAATGGTTTGTTCAATAACCCGTGCACCGGCAAAACCGATGACAGCTTTGGGCTCGGCAATATGAACATCGCCCAGCATGGCGTAGGATGCAGTCACCCCACCCGTTGTCGGGTTTGTGAGGACCACAATATACGGGAGTTTATGAGCGCGGAGCTCTTGCACCATGACCGTGGTTCTGGGCATTTGCATGAGAGACAAAATCCCCTCCTGCATGCGCGCCCCACCAGACGCCACAAAAATCACGAAGGGACATTTTTTAGTCACAGCCAACTGCATGGCGGTAATAATAGCTTCACCTGCGGCAGTTCCAAGGGAGCCAGCAATGAAGGCCATGTCTTGCACCGCAATCACCATCGGCAATTGGTTGACCTGACCAAAGCCTGCGTGGATGCTGTCGTCAGAACCAGTTTTGCTGCGGGCTTCTTTGATGCGGTCAACGTATTTCTTTTCATCGCGGAATTTGAGTGGGTCGGCGGGCACTGAGGGAAAACTCACCTTTTCAAAGGCGCCATCATCGAACATCATTTTCAAGCGCACATCTGGCGCCATGCGGTGGTGATGTTCGGAGCCCGGAAAGACAAAATGATTGGCTTCCAGATCGCGGTAGAACACCATCTGACCGCTTTCGGGATCTTTGATCCAAAGGTTTTCCGGAACCTCACGCTTGGCCCCAAGCAGCGCCCGAATTTTTGGGCGGACGAAATTTTTAATCCAGTTCAATTCACTTAACTCCTGACGCCGGACGAAATTTCTTTGACCAGACTATGCACAGCTTTGGCGGTCTTTGATGTGGCCTTTCCGGCTTTATCAAGGCTATCCGCCAAAGCGCTCACTAATGCTGAACCCACAACAACGCCATCCGCCGTTTTGGCAATCGTGCGGGCTTGCTCAGCAGATTTGACCCCAAAGCCCACGGCAATGGGGAGATCAGTATGTTTCTTTAACCGGGTTACATTTTGTTTGACGCTTTTGAGGTCCGGGGCTTTGGTTCCAGTGATGCCGAGAACTGAAACATAATAAACAAATCCGGACGTATGTTTGAATACGGCGGGTGCGCGATTATCGTCAGTGGTTGGCGTGGTCAAGCGGATGAAATCGATACCAGCAGCAATGGCTGGAATACAAAGCTCATCATCTTCTTCTGGCGGCAGATCGACAACGATCAAACCATCAACGCCGGCTTTTTTAATGTCGGTCAAAAACTTCGTGACGCCATAAACATAAATCGGATTATAGTAACCCATGAGAACGATTGGCGTGTCTTGATCTTTGGCCCGGAAGGCTTTGACCAAGGCGATAGTTTTTTTCATGGTCTGGCCATTGGCAAGAGCGCGAAGGCCACCTGCTTGAATAACCGGACCGTCCGCCATAGGGTCGGTAAACGGCATACCAAATTCAATGATATCAGAGCCCGCTTTGGGAAGGCCCTCGATAATCTTCAGTGAGGTGTCATAGTCCGGATCGCCTGCTACAACATAAGTAACAAGAGCTGCCCGGCCTTCAGCTTTGAGAGCCGCAAAGCGACGATTAATGCGCGTGGTCAATTTTTTTGGCTCCATAACTTTAAGTCCATTTCTTCGGGCGCTTCGCACGGTTATCCCAAAGGCGGATTATTTCAATTGTCTGCTCATTCAATCGATAGACAAAAACAAAAGGCGTGCGGGAAATTGAGAACTCGCGTAAACTTTGCTCGTCTGATGGATGCCCAATGTGAGGGTTATCTTTTAGAACAGCCTTCGTTTGTAGATAGTGCTTTGCAGCGTTAACCCGTCCCTCTGGAAAGGCCCGCTGATAATATTCGCTAAACCAAGCGAGGTCACGCTTAGTGGAAGCGAGAAAAACGATTTTCACAATTTTGCAGTCGTCGGAAATATGTCTGGCTCTGGCGGTGGCAGTTCATTTTCAGTATCCCAAGATAGCATCCATGCATCCATCGCTTCTTCAGAAATGAATACGCCTTTGTCGGCCTCAACTATTGCTTCACGCAGACATTCACGCTTATAGGCTTTGTCATCGAGAAAATCCTCAATCGCTTTTTGAGCAAGATAGCCTGCCGAACGATCGGCAAGCGCTGCCTCTGTTTCTAATCGCGTTTTGATATTCTCATCCAAGCGCATCGAAAATGGCACTGTCGGCATCACTTAACTCCTGTATTTGTATGCACCGTATTACACTGTACACAATTCGTCAATTCATAGCTTCACGCCCAAAATATCAGCGACAGTGAAGATATCCTTATCACCGCGACCGCACATGTTCATGACCATGAGATGGTCTTTGGGCAGTTGAGGCGCGATTTTCATGACGTGTGCCAGCGCATGAGATGGCTCCAATGCTGGAATAATACCTTCGAGTTGGCAGCAGAGCTGGAAGGCGGTCAGCGCTTCTTTGTCAGTGGCGGAAACATATTCCACCCGCTTCATATCATGCAGCCAAGAATGCTCAGGACCGATGCCAGGATAATCAAGTCCTGCCGAAATCGAATGACCTTCCGTGATCTGACCATCATCATCCATCAGCAGATAGGTGCGGTTGCCATGCAGCACGCCGGGCTTGCCGCCGGTAATCGAGGCTGCATGTTTCTTGGTCCGAAGGCCAAGACCTGCCGCTTCTACACCGATGATGCGAACATCTTTATCATCAAGGAAGGGATGAAACAGTCCCATGGCATTGGAGCCACCACCGATGGCCGCAATCAAACTATCAGGCAATCGGCCTTCCGCCTTTTGCATTTGTGCTTTCGTTTCATGGCCAATGATGGATTGGAAATCGCGCACCATTTCTGGATAGGGATGTGGTCCTGCTACAGTGCCGATGCAATAGAATGTGTCTTCCACATTGGCGACCCAATCCCGAAGCGCTTCATTCAATGCATCTTTCAGGGTGCGCGAACCAGACTTTGCTGGAACCACAGTTGCCCCTAAAAGTTTCATGCGGAAAACATTGGGTGCTTGGCGGGCAATATCAACCTCACCCATATAGATAATGCATTCCAAACCAAAGCGGGCGCAGGCGGTGGCGGTGGCGACGCCATGTTGGCCAGCGCCAGTTTCGGCAATGATGCGCTTTTTACCCATGCGGCGAGCGAGAAGAATTTGGCCCATGACATTGTTGATCTTATGAGCGCCGGTATGGTTCAGCTCATCGCGCTTCAAGTAAATCTTCGCACCCTTGAGATGTTCCGTCAGGCGCTCAGCAAAATACAAAGGACTTGGCCGACCAACATAATGCTCAAGAAAATAATCGAGTTCAGCTTGGAAACTCGGATCAGCTTTTGCATCCTTGTATGCTTGCTCCAATTGTAAAATCAGCGGCATCAAGGTTTCAGCCACAAAACGACCGCCATAAATGCCAAACAGCCCTTTTTCATCGGGGCCAGTGCGGAAGGAATTTGGCGTAGGTGCGTTCATGGGTTATCTCGCTTTCAGGAATAGTTTAGCTGGCGGATTTGGCCGCCTCAATGAAATTTCTAATCAAGTTGACATCTTTTACGCCGGGCGCAGATTCAACGCCGGATGAGACATCTACGTAAGCAGCCGCAGTTCGGCGGATGGCTGCGGCAACATTGTTTGGGTTTAGTCCACCCGCCAGCATGAAGCTTTTCCCGCGCGGCAGAACGCCCCAATCGAAGGTCAAACCATTACCGCCGGGTAGGGCATCTTTTGGCGCTTTGGCATCAAACAAAATAATATCTGCCATGGGATAAAGTTCAGCGGTGGCGACATCTCGGGCACCCCCCACACTCAATGCTTTGATCACGGAAGTTTGCGTGAGCACTTTTATCGCTGAGATGCGTTCGGGCGTTTCATGGCCTTGGGCTTGAAAGTAATCAGGCCTCACATCGCGCGCAATTTCAACCAAGAGTTGATCATCAGCATCGACGATAAGAGCCACGATTTTTGCGCGACCCCGCGCTTGATCGGCCAGCGCTTTGGCTTGCTCAAGAGAAACATTGCGCGGGCTTTTGGGATAAAAAACCAGTCCGACAAAATCTGCCCCAGCATCCAATGCCGCATTCATAGTTTCCGCCGTAGACAGACCGCAGATTTTGACTTGGGCCATTAGATTAAACTCTGCAAAATTGATTGTGCCACTTGGGCAGGTTCGACGGCTTCAGTAATGGCGCGGCCGATCACCATAATATCCGCCCCAGCTTCCCTAGCAATGCGGGGCGTGGCGATGCGTTTTTGATCATGAGCAATGCCGCCTTCCAAACGGATGCCGGGAACCACAGTCAAGAAATCTGGCCCGCAGTTTTTGCGGATCACATCGAGATCATGCGGGCTGCAAACCACGCCGTCGAGGCCAGCTTTTTGGGTGAGTTCGGCTAAGCGCAGCGCATGCTCTTTGGTGGATTGAGGCGCTGCAAATCCAGCCTCCCAAATATCTTCATTGGCAAGGCTGGTAAGGATCGTGACTGCAATCAGTTTTGTCCCCGGCCCCACAGCAGCACGCGCCGCCTTCATCATGGCAAGTCCACCACTGGCATGCACATTCAGAATGGCGGGAGAAAGCTTGGAAAGTGACGTTAGGCCTTGCGCCACGGTGTTTGGAATATCATGAAGTTTTAGATCTAGAAAAATCGGAATGCCCGCGGACGCGATTTCCGCATAGCCAGCTTGACCAGCGCTATAAAACAATTCCATGCCGATTTTCAAATACCCGACATGGCCGCGCAGAGCTGCCGCTAGTGCTAAAGCGCGAGCGACGTTGGGCGTATCAAGGGCCACACAAATGGGATTAGCTGTTATCATGATTCACTCGATAGCGCTAAAACTTCACGCCTGCAAATGAACCATGATCGCAGCCGATAAATCCTCCAGCGCCGTGCCACAAGATTTGAATAATGTGATTTCTTCCACGGACATTCGACCCGCAACTGTGCTCCGGCAAAGTTCGAACAAATCACCGGACACATTATTGAGATCGAATTTACCTTCGCGGGCGGCTTGCAACAAATCTCCGGCTTCGGCCAAAGCGCCGTCCCGCGTATCAACATAAACGCGCGCCCGGGCAATAACTTCGCCATCGGTTTCGCGCATCGATGGTTTAAACGCGCCTGCCAAATCAACATGGGTTCCGGGACGAAGCCAAACACCTCTGAGAATTGGCACGGTGGAGTTTGTCACACAGCTGACGATATCGGCGGTGGCACACGCGGCCTCAAGATCGACAACGGCGGTTGCATTAAAACCATTCGCGCGAAGCTCAAGGGCCACAGCTTCGGCTTTTTCAATAGTGCGGTTGTAAATCGAAATTTGGGTGATCGGGCGAACGCTTGCATGGGCTTTGGCAAAATGAGAGGCAAGAGCACCAGCACCGACGATCACTAAATGGCTTGCATCTTTTCGCGCCAGATAATCAGCCGCCAAAGCGGACGCCGCAGCTGTTCGCCGTCTGGTCAATTCCGTGCCATCCATCATGCAGACGGTTTCGCCGCTGGCATTGTCGATCAACAAATAACTGGCTTGCACGGTTGGCAAACCAAGTGCAGCATTATCAGTTTTAACGACCACAGTTTTTAAGCCCGTCCATTCCTCGTTCCAGGCGGGCATCAGCAGGAGCGTTGAGACCGGAGACGGATCATGATGATGGCGCACCGGCGTTGCAATATCTTGCCGAAAGCCTTCACGCAAAGCTTCTACGAGTTTTCCGTAGGGCGCGCGCTTTGCCACTTCGCTGGCAGAAATGAACCGCATCAGGATTGATCGCCAAAAATAATTACATCCCGCTGCTCGCTGCCGCGTTGCTCGGCGTCTTTGCGTAGCATGGTGAGTTCTTCTTGCAGCCGAGAAATTTCACTCCGCGATTCTTTTGCAAGTTTGCGCCATTTGCCTTGGCCAAACCAAGCCACGACCCAGCCCACGAGCAGGCCGATAAACGTGCCGACAAAAAGTATGGCCCAAAGAGGAAGTGACATAGCAGCAAAAGGAGCTTCTTGATTAAAGGGATCAAAAGACAAAGTGGTCCAGCGCCGATTGGCAACCGCAAAAGCGATGACGATAATTGCCACCGGCAGGCCCACAAACCAGCGCGTAAACTTGGCCAAATGTTTTACCCTTCAGCGTTCAGGCGGGCGCGGAGCTCTTTGCCGGTCTTGAAAAACGGCACCCGCTTTGGCGTCACATCAACACTATCCCCAGTGCGTGGGTTTCGCCCCATTCGGGCGTTTCGTTCTTTGACGGAAAATGCGCCAAAGCCGCGCAGCTCAACCCGGTCACCTTCACGCAAAGCCAAAACCATTTCATCGAGAATGCGGTTCACAATCCGCTCCACATCCCGGTGATAGAGATGGGGATGCTGATCAGCAATTTTTTGGACGAGTTCAGATTTTATCATAGCGGTTAGGCACTCCTGATTTCACACCAAGATTAAGCCCAAGTCGAGGAAAGCACAAGCGGGGGTGATGGATATAGAAAAGCAAGGTCATGATGGGAATTGTCCCATTCTCGACTTTTCAATCTTCATCACAACTTTATGACCTAAGATGAATTTCGGTATTCCACATCCCATGCCAAGGCGTGGCATTCTTTGAGGATGAAGTCGATTTCTCGTTTGGGTTTGGTAGCGTATCCGGGTGGAAGGCCGGGGCGCAAAGGATGCGTGAATTTGGGCGCCGTCATCGCTTCGCGCTTGGCTTGCCAACGGACCAAACGTAATGCTTGGCGTGGGATGGTTTCGAGGGCGAATTTCATTGCGGCTACTCTGCGCGATAGATGAGCGCCGCTGTCCACGGGTTTTGCTGTGGGTCTTGGCCAACACATTTGATCAAAAGGATTATAAGGATTGCGGGTGTAGGTTTTGACAATCACTACATGGCGGTTTTCCGGTGTCACAAAGTTGAAATTCTTGCGGGTGTCAAAAAGCTGAAATGAGTTTCGCCCAGTTGCTTTGCCCGTAATCACCAGCCCCTTTGGCATCGGACGCGTTGCCCTCGGTTTCGCAACCAGCCCATGCGCGGCTATCACAATCAAACGGCGCAAAGCCGATTCTGCCGGGCGCAACACGCGCTGCAAGGCAACACCACTGACAACCCCCAGCATCCCTAAGAGTTCGCCCACAATGCGGACAAGTGCCAAACGGTTGATCTCTATGGCGCGGATCCAGTCCATAAGGCGAGTGCTTCCTCCTGCAAATCGCAATAGAACGAAAAGTGAACACATGTCAAGCATTTTTATCGCACTTATAGTTTATCTGGCCAGCGCCTCGCGCCATGATAGACCCGCAAGATTTGTATCACACCTGCCTTTACGCGGTAGGGAACAATGTAAGGCGTGTTGGCGATAACCAGTTCCCTCGTGCCGTTGACGCGACCGGGGCGACCCATATGCGGATTCTCGGGGAGATTATCTTCAACCGAAGTGATAATCTTCATCGCCAATTTTTGTGCAGCGGTTAAGCTGTCGGCGGAAATATAGTCTCGGAGACTGCTGAGATCAGCAAGCGCTTCGTTAGACCAATTGATGATCATGATCTGCGAGGCTTTGGTGCTTTCTTTGGTTCAGCTGATGTCCCCCACGCGGCTACCCAATTTTTCACGTCCACCTGATCAACACCGCCATTGGCATCCAAAGATGCCATCGCTTTTTCAATCCCCGCGACTTGCCATTCGTTCACGTCGAGATAAGCTTCAATAGCATCCGCCGCCAGAAATGAGCGGCTGCGCCCTGTGCTTTTCGCAAGGGCTTCGAGGCGCTTGATTTGGGCAGTTTCGGTGCGGATGGTGAAGGTGGAAGATGTTGTCATTTGTTGCTCTTGTAATTTATTGTGTACATGTTATCACAACACACAGCTTCACGCAAGTTTCATGGAAGTATACAGGTTCAAACAAATCAAAGGGAAGCGTCCCTTTTTTCTACATAGCGCATCAACCTAAACTCAAAAAAATTTATCAATTTAGTTCTGCGAACTTTATCCCGAAATGTACCACACTACGAGAGCAATCCCCATTGTCACCTGATTGCCGAGGACCAACAACTTAACCAACCCAAATGGCAAAAATGGAAATCGCGCTAAAAAACTGTTTTGCTTCCAAATCGGACAGCCACTGTCCAGCCTCAAATTCCATTTGCTTTTCCAGTAAAAGGTCAACTCAAAATAAAGGTGCGGTATTTTAGAAAAACAAAAAAGAACAACACTCACCAAAACTAGAGTCGCAAAAAATGAATTGAGTGTCACGAGCTTCTCCAGTTGAATTAAAAACAGGGCGCGGCTTTTATTTTTGACTCTTACGCCGCGACGCTGAACCGCTTTACCTTGATTTTCTTTTCATGCTCACGGGCGGCGGCGAGGTCGTGGGCGGTTTGCATGCGGCATAGGGTGTCAGCTTTCAGGCCGAAGGCTTTTTCAAATCGGATGGCCATATCGGCTGACAGGCTGACGCGGCCATTGAGCAACGTGCTCATGGCTTGGCGGGACACACCGAAATGTTTGGCAAGTTCCGAAACGCCAACTTTGTTCGGTTCAACAATTTCCTCCCGCAACCAAATGCCGGGATGAACTGCAAAGAATGGAGAAAGCGTGATGGCCATCAGTGATAATCCTCTAGTTCAAGATCAATAATTTCATTTTTAGCATTCAGTTTAAAAGTAAGACGCCAGTTCTTCGTCACGGTCATTGACGCCGTACCCGCACGGTCCCCGGTCAACCAGTGAAAGCCAAAGTTCGGCGGCACTTCAAGTTCACTTGCATCTTGTGCGGCATGAATCAATGCGACCATATTACGAAGCCGACCGATCAGCCGCGCATCTAGGCCTCTCGCATTTCCAGTTTCCAGAAATGAACGCAAGGCTTTGTGCCGCACGGCTTGAATATCCATCACACATTCATACTATATTGTTTAAGCATTCGTCAAGCGTAAGCTGACAAGTTACATAACATAGAGTCTATATTCTCGACCGTCAACAGTGTGCGACAACTCACAACCCCGGTTGCCAGAGCACCAATAATCCATCCAATTTTGCGGCTTCGATTTTTGATTGGACGCCGAGGAGTTCAGCGATGCTATCAATTGCGGCTTGTCCTACGGGGATGTAGAATTGGGCATTGGCTTTTATCGGTGGTGGTTCGCGGGGGATGGTTTCTAGGTTTTCGTCGATGGCCTTATTGGCGGCAAGCCACGCGCGGGCTTCAAGGTTGGTTCCAATTTCATCGATTAGTTTTTCTTTCAAAGCCTGACGGCCAGAATAGACGCGGCCATCGGACAGGCGGTCGACAGCGGTTTTGTCGAGCTTCCGGCGCTCGCCAACGATATCTTTGAACCAGCCAAAGCCATCCGCCACCATTTCCTGCATGACGATGCGGGCCTTTTCGGGCGTGGGTTTATAGCCGGAAGGTTCGGCTTTTAACTCGCCGGATTTCACTTCTTCCATTTTGACGCCAACGGTGTCGAGCAATTTTGACACATCGGGATAAGAGAAGATGACACCGATGGAACCCGTAATCGTGTTGCCGCGCGCATAAATCCGGTCAGCGGCTAAGGCTGTGATATAACCGCCAGAGGCCGCCACAGAATCCATCACGGCAACGATTGGTTTCTTGGCTCCAAAGGCGCGGAGCTCTTCATAGAGCGCTTCGGAGCCAACTGTTGTGCCGCCGGGACTATCGATGCGAACGATGAGCGCTTTGACATCATCCTCGTCGCGAAGGTCGCGGATGAGTTTCAATTGGCGTTCATCCCCGGTGATTAGGCCTTGTACCTCAAGCTCGGCCACATGGGGTCCGCGTGGGGCCTCATAATTGCTCGACGCAATGATGCCAATCGCCAGGGCAGCTATGGCCGCAATGGCGATCCAACGCCAGCGACGGCGGCTCTTTTTCAGGGTGATGTGGTTCAGGACGTGTTCAATATCATTGCTCATGGCGCAATCCATAGCATGACAAGGCGTTGGTTTCCGCCAAAAAATGAAGGCCGGAAAGCATGAACTTTCCGGCCCCGATTATTCAAAAGTAAAGTGGCTTATTCGCCGCTTTCCTTCTTGCGCAAAGCGGCTTGCAAGATATCACCGAGAGATGCGCCTGAATCCGATGAACCATATTGGGCCACGGCTTCTTTTTCATCCGAGATTTCAAGCGCCTTGATCGATACGTTGACCTTGCGGGCCTTGGCATCAAACATGATGATCTTGGCATCGAATTTCTGACCAACCGCGAAGCGTTCACTGCGTTGTTCAGAACGGTCGCGGGCAAGATCGCCGCGCTTGATATAGGCAGTGAGATCGCTGTCCGAAATCTTCACTTCAAGACCGTTTTCTTCAACTTTGAGAACTTCACAGGTTACCGTATCGTTCTTCTTCGGGCCGCCAGCTGATACGCCGCCGCCAGCAGACTTTCCTTGATCGCCAGAAAGTTGCTTGATGCCGAGAGAAATGCGTTCTTTTTCTTGGTCAACATCAAGAACCACGGCTTTCACCATGTCGCCCTTTTTGAAGTCCTTGATGGCTTCTTCGCCGCTGCGCTTCCAGTCGATGTCAGAGAGATGGACCATGCCATCTACATCGCCATCGAGACCAACGAACAAACCGAATTCAGTGATGTTCTTGATTTCACCTTCAACATGCGTGCCGTTTGGATATTTCGCGGTGAAAGTTTCCCATGGGTTGTTCTGAACTTGCTTCAGACCAAGGGAGATACGGCGCTTGGCGCTATCGATTTCGAGAACTTGCACTTCAACTTCTTCCGAAGTCGACAAGATCTTGCCAGGGTGCACGTTCTTCTTGGTCCAGCTCATTTCAGAAACGTGAACGAGGCCTTCAATGCCATCTTCCAATTCGATGAATGCGCCGTAATCTGTGATGTTAGTGACCTTACCGGAAACCTTGGCACCGATTGGATATTTGCCGGCAACGATTTCCCATGGATCCTTATCCAATTGCTTCATGCCGAGCGAAATCCGCTGGGTTTCTGGATTGATACGAACGATTTGCACCTTGACAGTCAAGCCGACGCTCAACACATCCGATGGATGGTTGACGCGCTTCCACGCAATATCGGTCACATGCAAGAGACCATCGATACCACCGAGATCAACGAACGCGCCGTAATCGGTGATGTTCTTAACCACACCATCAACCACTTGACCCTCGGCCAAGTTTTGCACGAGTTCAGAGCGTTGCTCAGCGCGGGTTTCTTCCATAATCGCACGGCGGGAAACCACGATGTTGCCACGGCGGCGATCCATTTTCAAAATCTGGAACGGCTGGGACACATGCATCAACGGACCCACATCGCGGATCGGACGAACGTCAACCTGTGAACCGGGCAAGAACGCTACAGCGCCGCCGAGGTCAACCGTGAAACCACCCTTAACGCGGCCAAAGATCACGCCATCAACGCGCTCATTCTTAACGCTCATTTCTTCCAGACGGGTCCACGCTTCTTCGCGGCGCGCTTTATCGCGGGACAGAACTGCTTCGCCAAGCGCATTTTCAATGCGCTCAAGATAAACTTCAACGGTATCGCCAACTTTAATGTCGGTGTCTTGGCCGGGGGTCGCAAATTCCTTGAGGGCCACACGGCCTTCCATCTTCAAGCCAACGTCAACAATCACGAATTCTTTTTCAATGGCTACAACGCGGCCTTTGACCACGGAGCCTTCGTTGGCGGGGTTATCGGAATAGCTTTCAGCCAACAGGCTTTCAAAGTCTTCGCGTGTTGGGTTCATCGAAACGGCGGATTTTGCCATGTAAGTTTATGTCCTTGGGGATATTGTCGGATGGGCGAAAAGTTGTCTCTCAGCCTGACATCCATTCCGGGGTTTCCACTTTGTTAAGAAAGGGGCCGGATTGTTTTCAACAATGCTTTTGAAGGCAGAGGCTGGCTCTTCAAAAAATGTGAGATTTCGTTGTCGGAAATCCCGGTTATGTCCGGAGAGTTCATCTGCGGCCTCAAAACAAGCGGGTGCATAGCCGAAATGCGGGGACGAGGCAATGGGGAGGTAAGCAGCTTGACATCTAACGCTTTGCATACTACGTTTATGCCATGATCCAAAGTTGGAAAAATGCGGCATCTCGCAAATTTTGGGAAGGCGAGGGCAGTAGTGCATTCCGTGGCTTGGATGAAGATTTTGCAATCGAACTTTTGGCCTCTTTGAATGTTGCCAAAAGTTTGAAAGACTTAAGTCCGCTGAAGAGTGTAGGACTGCATAAATTAAAAGGTGACCGTAAAAACCAATGGGCCATGACTGTAAATGCGCGATGGCGGGTTTGCTTTGTTTTCAAAGACGGCGATGCCTTGGACGTTGAAATTGTTGATTATCATAAAGGTTAAATCATGACACCAGCCATACACCCCGGACGCCTGCTTCGCCGCGAAATGGCCGCACGTGACTTGAGCGCCAATCGCCTCGCAATTAACTTGGGCGTACCCTCCGGCCGGATCACTGATATTCTCAATGCCAGACGCTCGATCACTGCCGACACAGCTTTAAGGCTTGGTCGTTATTTCGGCAACAGCCCGCAGTTTTGGGTTGATCTACAAGGCCAATACGACATAGCCCTGGCGGAGCGCGAGCACGGCGAAGAAATCAAGAAACGGGTCCATCCGGCGGATGCGGCTTGAGAAAATTTGGAAGCTGATATCTTCAAGTGAACACCAAGTATGCCACATTGCGAATTTTTTAACCTGTTGTTAATTGATTTGCAGGGAGACATACTAAATGAACACTATATTTACAATTGGCTACGAAGGTACGGATATTGAACGATTTGTTCAAACGCTTAAAATTGTCGGCATTGAAGTTCTTGCTGATGTTCGAGCCGTAGCACTTTCCCGCAAAAAAGGATTTTCAAAAAACGCGCTTAAAAACAGACTAGCGGAAGAAGGTATTGAATACCTTCATTTTGTTGCACTAGGTGACCCAAAGCCTGGACGCGAAGCAGCTCGAGCTGGAAAATACGATCAATTTCAAAAAATCTACAATTCCCATCTTGCAACGACAGCAGCACAGGTCGCGTTTAGTGAGTTGGCGGGAACTGTGACAACAAACGTCACATGCTTGCTTTGTTTCGAACGTGACCCTAAAGTCTGTCATCGTTCGATCATATCTAAAAAACTAGGTTCGGACGAAATTGAAATACTCGATCTCTATGGTGATAGTCCAACTCGATATGTCGATTTCAAAACAAAGCTCGCGCGTTATAATTCTCGTGAAAGCGCTTCCGCAGCCTAGCAAGCAATATGGCGAAACTGTTTGCTGTGCAGGCGTGACTCAAGACGGTAAATGGAAACGACTATATCCCGTCAGGTTTAGGCATCTACATGGGGAGCAAAGTTTCAAACGCTGGCAATGGGTTAGTTTTGATTACAGACCCCCAACCCGTGACACTCGCATTGAAAGCTGTCACGTTCATGAAGAATCTGTAAAAGTTGAGAGTGAGTTTCCAACTAAGGATCGAGCCAGATTTTTCAATAAACTCATCGTTGGATCTGCAATTGAAGCGACCGGACTTGGACAATCTCTTGCCTTGATTAGACCGCGAAATACAAAGTTCATTATCAAACGTAAAAGCGAAGCAGAGGTTGCTGAGGAAAGGGAATCCTATGTTAACGCAGCCCGCCAAGACTCGTTTTTTGATAAAAAGCTGGCAGAGTTAGAACCGTCTCCTTATGATTTCAGGTTTTCGTTCGAAGATGACGGAGGCAAACACAACTACCAAAACGGCGATTGGGAAGCGCATGCAATGTTTTTTCTCGAGAGGAGCCGTTCCAGCGAGAAAAAAGCTCTTGAATGGATGGATCATGTTTTCAACGTGGACTACCCAAATCGTGGCATGGTGTTTGCAATTGGCAATATGGCTAAACGTCCTCAAACTTGGCAGTTGCTAGGGGTGATCAGACTAGACGTTGAAAATCAAGCAGAGCTAGATTTTTAACAGTGCTATTGCCGTCCCCAAACACTCCTCCGCACTCATCTCGCTCGTGTCGATCACGATAGCATCAACGGCGGGCGCACTCTGCGCGGCGTCTCGTTGGTCCCTTGCGATGATGTCGGCGGTGATGGAGGCGCGTGTGACGCCAGTATCGCGTAAGTCTTGAAAACGTCTGGCGGCGCGGGCTTCGACTGAGGCTGTGATGTAAAATTTGAAACCGGCATTCGGGCAGATCACGGTGCCGATATCACGGCCATCTAAAACCGCACCCGGTTTTTGAGCGGCGAAATCGCGTTGAAATTTTACGAGGGCGCTACGCACTTCTGGAATGGCAGCGACTTTGGAGGCAGCGCCTGCTACCTCTTCACTGCGAAGCTCTGCGTCTTGATAAGCCGTGGGATCAAGATTGCGGGCAGCGGCGACAGGATCAGTTGCTCCGCGCAACACCGCTAATCCCACCATGCGATAAAGCGAACCCGTGTCTAAAAAATGATAGCCCAAATGCTTTGCGAGAGCTTTCGCCAACGTGCCTTTGCCAGCCGCCGCCGGGCCATCAATGGCGATGATCATGTGGCCTCAGGCGCACCAATTCTGGCCCCCAGACCATTCATCAAGCCGGCAAAGTTTGGAAAGCTGGTGGCAATGAAACTGGCGTCATCCACCGTTGTATGAATGCGCGAGGCAAAGCCCATGACAAGGAAAGACATAGCAATACGGTGGTCCATATGGGTGACAACCCTGCCGCCGCCGGGCGCACCGCCACCATTCACTTCCAGCCAGTCTGGACCAGAATGTGTTGTCACACCATTGGCCTGAAGTCCCGCCTCAACGGCCGCCAAGCGGTCACTTTCTTTGACGCGAAGCTCTTCCAAGCCTTCCATGCGGGTCGTGCCTTCGGCAAAGGAGGCAGCCACGGCAAGGATCGGATATTCATCAATCATAGACGGCGCTCTGGCGGCTGGCACGCGAATGCCCCTGAGCCTTGATGATTTCACACGAATATCGCCCACGTCTTCGCCGCCGGCGACCCGTTTATTCAAGATCGTGATATCAGCGCCCATTTCGAGCAATGTGACAATCAGCCCGGTGCGGGTGGGGTTCAGCATGACGTTGTTCACAGTCAGATCAGAACCCGGCGTAATGAGCGCTGCAACAATGGGAAATGCCGCCGATGACGGATCGCCCGGCACATCAATAACTTGCGCGGTGAGGGGGTGCTTTCCCTCCAGTGTAATCCGGCGGCCACCGTCTTCATCAACCACAGTGATCTTTGCGCCAAAGGCTTTGAGCATGCGCTCGGTATGATCGCGGGTAGGGACAGGTTCAATAACCGTGGTGATCCCCGGTGTGTTTATGCCTGCCAGCAGAATCGCCGATTTCACTTGGGCGGACGCCACCGGCAAAGTGTAGGTCACAGGCGTTGGATTGGCCGCACCTTTGATCACCAGTGGCAAACGATTGCCCTCAGCGGTTTCAAAACGGGTTCCAAATAACTCTAATGGCTTGGTCACCCGGCCCATTGGGCGCTTGGACAATGACGCATCGCCGATGCAACGCGCCGTAATCGCGGTTGTTGCCATCAGGCCCATGGCCAATCTGACGCCGGTTCCGGAGTTGCCAAAATCAAGATCACTTAGCGGTGATTTCAAACCATCAATGCCAACGCCAACCACGCGCCATTCGCCAGATGGCTTGCGCTCCGCCGTAGCGCCTAAAGCGACCATGGCTTTTGCGGTGTCAAACACATCCTGGCCTTCAAGAAGACCGGTAATGCTGGTTTCACCAATGGCTATTGCGCCAAACATCAAAGCGCGATGCGACATGGATTTATCGCCCGGCACCCGGATGGAACCGGTAAGACCTGCGGATTTGCGCGCCATTAGGGGCTGAACGTCTGAGGTATGATGTGTCATTTCAACCTTGGAATACACGGCTTAAATGGCGCTGTCATCCCTTTCCATAAGTACAATTTGCGTGTCGCTGGTTCTTTGGCTTTTGACATTGGGGTCAACCCATGGCATGGACTGGCCCAATCAATCGATTTTACCTGCCGAAAGGATCCCTCGTGGTCAAAACTGAACTTGGAACTAAGCGGACATGCCCTTCATGTGCGGCTCGCTTTTATGATCTCCTGATGAACCCCATTACTTGCCCGAAATGCCATACGAGCTATGTGGCGGCACCGATTTTGCCATCGAAAGGCGATTACGCCAGCATGGCAGCCGCAGCACCCGTGCCAAAGCAGCGCGATCCCGATGAGGTCGAAGATCAAGATCCATCAGATGTCGAACTCATCAGCCTCGAAGATGTTGAGGAAGATGGCAAGGACGACGATGAAACGGCGGGCATTGAAGACGTTGATCTCGGCGAAGACGCCGCAGATGATGGCGAAGATGATGCTTTCCTCGTCGTTGAAGAAGAAGAAGGCGACAGCATGTCAGGCCTCATCGATGGTGGCAGCACCAAAGAAGGCGAAGAAGAAACTTAATTGGTTTTATGGTTGGGCAAACAGCAAGTTTCGCTTGCTTGTTGCCAACCTTCGAACTAGTTTCCGCCCGCTTTCAGAATACCAAATTCTGAAGGCTTGGACTAAAATGGGGTCATAGCTCAGTTGGGAGAGCGCTTGCATGGCATGCAAGAGGTCGGCGGTTCGATTCCGCCTGGCTCCACCAATCCTTTCAATAACTTAGCATGTGGTGCGAATGTGGCAAAAGTGCCCTAGCAACCAACTAGCAACCAGCCCTAAAAATATATTTTTGTGATCACGTTTTTTCAACAAGAAAATTCGCTTTGTCGCGCAGCAATTTGGCCTCGTTCATTCATCGTCTCCACCACGCAACAGAACCCAGCGAGCAGGGTGGGCGGCAAGAGCGACGGACAGGCCCGCTGATGGAGGCGGGCTGCACCGAAGGCCGTAGCAAAGCGAAGGACTGCGCGGCTGTGTACTTTGTTGTTCTATGGCGACGTTGAGTGCTTGCGCAGTTGCGGCCTGCCGCAGCGGGCCTAGAAGGAAGCGACCGCCCACTCCGCGCGCGGTGTTCATGCTTTCGATTGATTGTCTCAGATTCCCAAACCTTTGGTGCGCCCTGCCAATTCCCAAGCGATTGTGGAGCCGTTGACTTTGCCTGTGACGGACTTGCCTCTGATATCCTCAAAGCTTGGCCGCCACGGAACCAGTGTGAACTCTTTGCTATTTTCGAATACAGCGTACTTGCCTGAAGCGAATGTGATGGGTCGGATGTATGTCCCTTCAAACCGTTCGCCGTCCATGGGCTGAGCTGATTGCAAGCCAGAAGCAGCAGAATGGCTGGCAACGGCTTGGTTCATCTCATTGCGGGTCAAAGCTCTCAGCGCGGCAGCAGTAGGGCGACCACCGCCATCTGGCGTTGGCTCAGTCATGCCACGCTCTGTCAGCCATTGCAGCCGATTGCGAAGGGCAGACTTCACATCGTTGCCAAAGCCTTGGTCACGGACAAATACTGGTGACCTGCCAGCAAGTTCGCGATCAAGCCAAGTCGCACCATCTG
>JAYUOP010000243.1:0-17487 GCA_043760745.1 Hyphomicrobiales bacterium | reverse complement strand
TCTGTTCTGGCGACCAGCGCGATTTGAGACCCTTGAGCACGAGGTTACGCAAAGACTCTTTGCGATCAAGCATTGATCCTGTCCAACGCCTCGCCTTGGTTTTATCCTGAGCGGCAACAGGCAAGTAGCCTGATTGGATGGTGCGATTACGCTTTATCTCCCGAGCAACTGTGGATGGCGCGCGATCCAGCGCTGCAGCGATTTGGCGGATCGTGACGCCTTGGGACTGTAAGCAGGCAATTTGGATACGATCTTCGAAACTAAGTTGCTGATATCTGATTTCCATGGTGACACCATAAACCGATTATGGTGTTGCACTTCGTTTGTGAACTCAGGGAATCCACCCCAAACTCCGGCAGTGTCTCAATTTAAACTTCCACTCCTGGCCAACAACCGGAAATACAAAGGACATGCTTGAACAGACGCACTTGACCCGATACGGAAGTGGCTTCCATAAGATCATTCTATTGCCTTTGTGGTAACAGCTCGATTACCTAGTTCGATAGCAGGCCAAGGGACATCGCCAAAAGAAGCGCGCCAAGTCCTGTTATACCTTGGATTATCGACGTAACAGTAAGCAGCCTTACTACTCGCCCTTCACCTTCAGAGGCCAAAGCATCAGTGCGAACCAACCAGTAGAAACTGTCATTAGGAGCAATGGCCACAAAGGTGCCAAGGCAGATTGCGAGAACACCCGCAGTTGGCGACAGTCCCGCGAACGCAATGATCGGACCAGCCACTGCCGAGATAGCTGCAAAAGTTGCCATGCTCGAACCTTGCAGCAATTTGAATATCGATGCTCCGCCAAACAACATAATGACAGTGGCTGTCGACCCCAAACCTTTTGGCAAATAGTCTTGGAACGGGATTATCGTTGTCAGCATTCCACCCAAAGCACTGGCTGTGCCGAGAACAAACAATAGCAAGGCTGTCCGTCGAACTGCATTCTGCATAATTTCCGTACGATCATTAGGCAAAGCGCTAGAAAACGCAACTACTGCGGCAAGAACAAGAGCGCCCCTTGGATGGGTGAATATGTCAAATATTGGCAGTGTTCCAAGTCGGGTCGTACCGAGCAGTAACAGTATAGACAACACCAAAAAAGGTAAAAGCGCTACCCAGTCGACAGATTGTTTTGTTTGGATGTCTGCACCAGATCGATCTTCAATCAGTCGCAAAAATAGAAAGCCCGCGCTATAGACAATGGTGAAAAGCAAAACACTCCAAACATACATCATCCCCGACATCTCAAGACCAATTCCCGTCGCTACAATCAATGGTCCAGCCGGGAAAAGTAACTTGAATCCTGCATATGCCCCGAGCGCCATTTCTACTTTTCGCTTGCCAGCCATGGGTGCCAACGCGGCGTAAGCAGTATCGGGACAAACCATTCCCGCGCCTGCGAGAGGTCCTAGAGCACAAGCTAAGCCAGCTGCGCCGCCGATCGATCTCTTTGCCAATGCGCAAGAGATGATGAATGAGGGTAATAGTAAAACTGCAAAATCGCCAATTGCCCGGCCGAATTCTTGATTGAGGGTTCGGATCAAAGCGTCGTTGCCCATTCCCGCCGCAATACCGAGCAATGCTGCCAAGAGTAACATCCAGACCGATAATGGCAACGACAATGGAGCAAATCCGACGGCCTTTGTTTGAGGTGGTGACGTTGTGGAGATATTGGACATGTTGACCTTATATGAGAAAAATATATGATAGTAGATTGTATAGCGTTCGTTTAATGGTATTATTTCATCATCATATGAGTTTTATTCGCATGAAAATGCCTTCTCTTACGTCGCTCAGAGCCTTCGAAGCCGCCGCCCGACTAGGCAATGCTACTAAAGCTGCTGCTGAACTGTCAGTTACGCAAAGTGCGGTCAGCCACCAAATACGTGAACTCGAGCTTTTCCTCGGGCTCCAGCTTTTCATTCGCAATGGGCGCCGTCTTTCTCCTAATCCTTCTGCCCGTCGTCTTGCGGAATCTATACAAGAGGGGTTTTCACTCATAGCAAAAGCAATTGGCGAACTGCAGAATCCGACCCGCGATAAAACACTCACAATTAGTATGCTGCCAGCACTGGCAACCAAATGGCTTGCGCCGCGCCTTACGGATTTTATTGTTTCTAACCCTGGAATTGATTTGCGCATCAGTGCTTCGCGGCATCTCGTTGAATTCGGCCCTGACGGTATCGATACGGCGATACGATATGGTCTGGGGCAATGGCCGAAAGTGAGCACAGAGCACATCACTGATGAAGTGCTCGTGCCCGTCATGTCGCCGAAGCTTTTCGAGAGCATTCATGTGTCGGTGCCAGCAGACTTGTTAAAACTTCCTCTTTTGAAAGGTGACCTCTTAGACAGTTGGGAGGATTGGTTTCATAATGCCGGCGTTGGTTTGCCAATCCCCAACAGTGTCCTTCAATTCAGTGATGATGCGGCATTGATTGAGGCAGCAGCTGCAGGGTCAGGTGTAGCTCTCGGGCGATCTGTGTTAGTCGCTGATGACTTACGCAATGGTCGATTGATTGCGCCAATTCGAATTGCGAAAAAAGCAACCTATTCATACTGGCTCGTCCGACGGGAAGCGGCCAAACAAAACCTAGCCGCAACTTCGTTTGCATCTTGGGCAAAGGCTTCGTTAAGAGAAACCGCGATCATTGTTGATCAACAAAAACTAAGGGGATGAACCTTCCTCGTCGTCCGCTTCTGGCCCAAAGCGGGAAATCGGATACTCGGATTTTTCGTCAGCAATTGTTTAGCTTGCAGACAAAATATGACCTGTATCAAAAACTCAACATAAAACTCAAACTGATCCACGCCCTGCTATACGCCAATCTGTTGACAATGTTCTTTATTTGTTCTATTGCGAACTGAAGGAGAAAAACGCGTCACATGGACTGGGCCCGCGCTATTGAAATCAACCGAATAGCTCTCACCCGGATAGTGGGCGAACTCATTGCAATGCTAGGTCTCGTCAGTGGCCGCACTTTAGAGCGCATGTTGCGTCCCGCCGAATCTGCCTTGCGCCGCGTGATTGTGATTGCGGCCCATGGGCTGGTGGTGAAACCGACAATCTCGCGCAGCATGCCAGCTGGGCTTATCATTACAGGCAAGGGAGCGGGACGAAAGTCATTCCAACTGTTTGATGCCCGCAAATCATTCGACATCATCAAAGTTCAAAACCCACTCATCGTGATGGTCAAAACCCACACCCAAAATCCTTTTAATCTATTCGATCAAATGTATTTGCCAAAGCTGGTAAAGCCAACCATCGACAAGACCGACCACCTCGCGCGCCGACTGGCCGCACTAAAATACGCCCTTGAAAATATCCCACACCAAGCCATTCGTTTAGCCCGTTGGACCGCCAAACGCGAAGCCATGCAAAATCCTAAGTTCACATCCCCTTTACGCCCCGGCAACCCACCCGGCCACCGCGCCAAACCCAAAATGGAAGTCGATTACATCCTCAAAGAATGCCATGCCTTGGCTTGGGATGTAAGTTACCCAAATTCATCCTGAAGAAATCAGAGCAATAGCATATGGGTTTTAAAGGCCCTCTTCCGGCCTGTCGGCCACCCTCTCCCATGCGAAGGCGCACAGGAGAAGGCCAACTGCATCAGCCTTCTCCCGTTTGTTCTTACAAATGGGAGAAGGTGCCCAACGGGCGGAAGAGGGTTCTTGGCTCCAAGTGCGACAGACTTCCTCACAAAAAAAGCCCAGTGTTTCCACCGGGCTCTTTCCAAAAACGCTATCAGAATTACTTCTTAAGGAAGCTGAACTTTTCGTTGAAGCGCGAAACGCGGCCGCCGCGATCAAGAATAGTTTGTGTGCCACCGGTCCAAGCGGGATGGGTGCGCGGATCAATATCCAAGGACAAAGATGAGCCCTCGCTACCATATGTGGAGCGGGTTTCAAATTTAGAGCCATCAGTCATCACAATGGTGATCATGTGGTAATCGGGGTGAATTCCGTCTTTCATAGCATATTCTTTCGTATCGCGCTAAATGTCGCGCAAGGTGGACTGAGGGTTTATTCGATTTCGGATGGGTCTATACAGGATGAAATTTACCGAGGCAAGGGTAGCTTATGACCATTAATTACGACCGTGAAAGCAAGCGCCGCGCAAAAAGCAGTAATTTGCGCCCACTTCGGCGGTTGATCCCTTATCTTGAACCTCATCGCGGTAAGTTAATAATTGCCATTATAGCACTTTTAGTTGCCTCCGCGGCCACGCTTATCGTGCCCGTCGCCGTGCGCCGGGTTGTCGATCACGGCTTTAGCGCCGAAAGCGTAAACATTGTAAACCAATATTTTGGTTTAATGTTAGCAGTGGTGAGTGTGCTTGCCGCAAGTTCTGCGATCCGCTTTTATTATGTCATGTGGTTAGGCGAAAGACTTGTCGCCGATGTCCGTGATGCGGTTTTCCGTCATGTCACCACGCTTACGCCAAGTTTTTTTGAGATCCAAAAAACCGGCGAAGTGGTTTCGCGTTTAACCGCAGATACGACATTGATAAAATCAGCATTTTCATCAACGGCGTCAGTCGCCCTTCGAAACATCGTGATGCTCATCGGCGCATTAATCATGATGATATATACGAGCCCAAGGCTGTCCGCAGTGGCAGCCCTAGCGATCCCACTTCTCGTTGTGCCGCTGGTCATTTACGGTCAACGCGTTCGCAAACTCTCGCGCACCGCCCAAGATGCCCTTGCGGCTTCGGCAGCATTTGCCCAAGAACGCTTGACGGCAATTGCTGCTGTGCAAGCAAATACCCAAGAGCCAGCCACGGTTCTAGAATTTACCAAAGCGACCACAATTGCATTCACAGCCGCCGCCAAACGCACTTTCGCCAGAGCTTACTTAACCTTTGCCGTCATACTGATTTCCCTCGGCGCGATCGTTGGTATTTTATGGTACGGGGCTCAAGAGGTCGTATCGGGAAATCTCTCTGGTGGAACTCTCAGTCAATTTTTATTGTATGCAATTTTTGCCGCCAGTTCGCTGGGTCAACTTTCAGAAGTCTGGGGCGAAATCCAATTGGCCGCAGGTGCGGCCGAACGGATCAGTGAATTACTCGACGAAAATCCAATGATCACATCACCCGTAAATCCGCGCGCACTGGCAACCCCGATCAAAGGCGAGATCAAGTTCCACAATGTGGATTTTCACTATCCATCGCGCCCAGAACTTGCCGCCCTTTCGAACATTAGTTTCATTGCACCAGCTGGAAAAGTATTGGCAATTGTTGGTCCGTCAGGTGCTGGAAAATCAACCCTCTTTCAACTCTTGCAGCGGTTTTATGACCCCATGACCGGGAACGTGCTTTTGGATGACCAGCCGATTAACCGCTTAGATCTCACTGAACTTCGCAATGTTATGGCCCTAGTTCCGCAAGAAACCATGATCCTTTCTGGTAGCATTCTCGAAAACATTCGCTTTGGCAAACCGAATGCTACTTTGGACGAAGTTTACGCCGCAGCAACAGCCGCCCGCGTTGATATTTTCACCGAAGACTTACCCCAAGGTTATGATACGGAAGTTGGCGAACGCGGGATGACCCTGTCCGGCGGCCAGCGGCAACGCATCGCCATCGCCCGCGCAATTCTGCGGAACGCACCAATTTTGTTATTGGACGAAGCCACCAGCGCCCTTGATGCCGAAAGCGAAGCCTTTATCCAAGAAGCGCTAGAAAAACTAACATCGAACCGCACCACTCTGGTGATCGCCCATCGCCTAGCCACAGTTCGCAATGCCGATAGCATTCTTGTCCTTGATCAAGGCAAAATCGTAGCGCAAGGAACCCACGCCCAACTCATGAAAAAAAGCCCGCTTTATGCACGCCTCGCCAAGCTGCAGTTCAGCGTTCCGTTAGCTTAAGTTCAATGCGGCGGTTCTGCGCTTTGGCATCATCGCTTTCGCTCGGATCCAATGGTTGAAACTCGCCAAAGCCCGCCGCCACCAAATGCTTGGATTGCACGCCTTGCGCCTCCAAAGCTTTGACAACGGCGATAGCCCGGGCTGACGATAACTCCCAATTAGATTTGAACGCCGCCGATTGAATGGGGTCAATATCAGTATGACCATCCACCCGCAGTACCCAGGCAATATCGCCCGGAATTTCGGCTTCCAACTGCTTGATTGCATCTGCCAGTTTTTGCATTTCCGTCAAACCATCGGCATTCAAATCAGCGCTGGCTTTTGGAAACAATACTTCTGATTGGAATACAAAGCGGTCGCCCACCACAAGAATATCACTGCGTTGCGACAATATCTGGCGCAAGCGTCCAAAGAATTCAGAGCGATAACGCGAGAGCTCTTGCACCTTTTGCGCCAGCGCAGAATTTAGCCTTTTGCCAAGGTCCGCAATTTGTGCATCCGACGCTTTATTGCGGGTTTCTGAATCTGTCAGCAAACCATTGAGCTGCGCCAACTGTCGCCGCATGGCAGCGATTTGCTGATTGAGTAATTCCACTTTTGACAGTGCATCGGCAGAAAGATTTTTCTCGCGATCTAGTATTGTTTGCAAGCCTGTAAGGGCCGCACCCGCCGAACTGCCCGCAGCATTTTGATCAGCAAGCCCCGCCATCAAATCAGCGTTCTTGGCTTTCTCCGCATTCAGATCATCTGATAGCGATAAGAACGACGCTTCAATATCAGCCTTTGCCGATTTTTCGAGCGATAGTAATTCCGTCAATTCAGCAATCTGCGAACGCAATTGTCCAAGCGCTGAGTCTTGACCAGAAATTTCTCGCGCCAGCAAGAACTGTGCGACCATGAATACTGATAATAAAAAGATGATGACCAGCAACAGCTGCGCCATGGCATCCACAAAGCCCGGCCAATATGGACTATCATCCCCGCCACGGCGTTTTCGAAGTGATCCAGCCATGGGCTATTCGTCCTGCCGACTACGGCCACGTGGGCTAGGCGGCGTCGTGGAGCGGATCAGCAAACGTTGTATTTCATTTTGCTGCACCTGCTGGGTTTGCGCCCATTGCCGCACCATTTTTTGTTCTTCGCGCATTTGCTGCACAAGGCTTGCCACGGCATCGGCCAATTGTTCCATCGATTCAGTAGTCCCTGTAGCAGGGCCGCTAGCCTTGCCTTCTAACGCGGTTCCTAACTTGTCCACAGCCCGCTGCAAATTCTGCATGTCAAGTTTGAGGTAAGTCGGGAAAGCCATACCCCCACCTTCACCCGCTTGAATATCGGTAATCGTCGAAAGCCAATCTTCCAAATTATGATAGAAGCGGTTCTGCGCTTGTGACGCTTTCAAATCTAAAAACCCAAGGATCAGAGATCCCGCCAAACCAAATAGTGACGACGAAAATGACAACCCCATGCCCTTTAGCGGTTTTTGCAAACCAAGTTTCAATTCTTCAAACACTGAACTTGATTGCGTGGCGTTCACATTGAGATTGCCGATCGCTTCGCTGACCGAGGTTACGGTTTCAAGCAGGCCCCAGAACGTTCCCAATAGTCCTAAGAAAATCAACAGCCCAACCAAGTAACGCAACAAATCCCGCGACTCGTCCAATCGTGACGCCAGCGAATCGAGCAATGAGCGCATCGATTGCGGTGAGAGAACTGTGCGCCCCAAACCATCACCCAGCAAACTGGACATCGGCCCAAGCAAAGTTGGCGCTTTTTGCAAATTGCCATCGCCAATCCGAAAATTATTGACCCAGTTAATTTCGGGAAACAACCGCCACACCATGCGGAAGGAATAGCCAACGCCCATCAGCAGCGTAAAAATAATCAGGCCATTTAGCCCCACATTGGCCATAAATGCATTCTTGATCGCGGGAAATAAAACCGCCGCAATAATGCCAACCACGATAGCAAAAACCACCATATGAACCAGATAGACCCGCGGAGGTTCCATAACAATCGTATCAGAAGTATCAGCCATATTTCGTCCCGTAGCCCTTAGCCTAATCGTACCATAGACTCAGAATCTAGACGATTACATGGCAATCCGCGAGGAGAAGAAATTAATCCTCTACCCACATCCGCAAAAGATTATTACGGATTTTAAAAACACGATTGAGAATTGAGCGATCAGCCTCTTTCAAGGCGGCAATCGTCTGATCAAGATCAAAAAGCATTTCCCGTTGTTCGGCATGGCGTATGAAACTCCGAACCCAGCCAACCACAACCAGCCGTTCACCGCGCGTGACTTCGGCCACATGATGCAAACTCGTAGATGGATAAACAACCACGGATCCTGCCGCAAGCTTGATCATGTTGTCACCATCATTGTCTTTAACAACCAATTCGCCGCCATCATAATCTTCCGGATTTGTCAGAAAAACCGTGAACGACAGATCAGTTCGCGAACCTAACATTATTGCTTCATCCACATGACTGCCATAAGCCATGCCCTGTCGATAACGCGAAACCAACATCCCCATAATGTCTTTTGGTCTTGCGGCTGATTTGAAAATTGTGTTGCTGAGAAGATTATCACGAACCTCTTCCATAGCTACTTTGGCGGCGGGACCTGCTGATTGATCGTTGTTTTTAACGGCCTTCGCCGACCAACCGGCGGTCAATTTCCCCGACACAAATGTTTCATTTTCACGCGCCAAATCGTCACGCTGGGAAATCAAACGATCCCCACTTAAAAGCTCTGAAATCTGCAATATCATGATCCAATTCTTCCCAAAAAATAGCCGATTAAAAAAATCGGGTATTGACTCTTTGTTCCACTATGATATCCCGAGTAAATTAGTCAAGAAAAAGGTTATGTCATGACAAAACAACTTAAAACGTGGTCAAGTATTGGTTTGGTAGCATTCAGTTCAGTGGGTTTGGCCCACGCTATGAATTTCAACTCTACAGCGCCAACACTCCATAACAACTACGTTCTTGTCCAAGACGCCGACGGCGAAGGTGGTGGCGAGGGTGGCGGTGGTGCTCCAGAATCATACATCATGGGATCGACCGACGAGAACGCGTTTAAATATGATGCTGCTGTTCAAATCTCAGGCTACGCTGATTTAGTAAACAGCAGCTACGCGGGCGCAGTCATGTCTGCTGATGCCTTAGAAAAATCTATCGATGCATTATTGGCAACCCCAACTGACGCAACGCTGGCCGCTGCCCGTGCAGCATGGGTGGCGGCCCGGCCCGCTTATCTCAAAACCGAAGCATTTCGGTTTTATGATGGACCCATAGAAGAGGTTGAAGGCAGCTTGAATGCTTGGCCTATGAACGAGGCTTACATTGATTATGTTGATGGCAAGCCAAACGCTGGTATCATCAACGATCCCTCAATTGTTATCGATGCCCAATCAATCAGTGGCAAAAACCAGATAACCGACGAAGCCGACGTGACTATTGGTTGGCACGCAATCGAATTTTTGCTTTGGGGCCAAGATTTATCAACCGCATCACCGGGCAACCGACCTCTCACCGATTTTATCAGTGGCGTAGGCAACAATGACCGCCGCAGAACTTACCTAAAACTCGTAACCACAAAATTAGTACAAGACTTAACTGGCTTAGAAAAAACTTGGTCAAGCGTCAACAAAGGCAATTATCGAGATACATTTTTAGCACTGCCACAACGCGAAGCATTGGGCCGCATGTTAAACGGTATGGCAGTTTTAGCGGGCTTTGAATTCATGTCAGAGCGCTTAAGCGTCGCTTTGGATTCAGGCGACCAAGAAGATGAACACTCCTGTTTCTCCGACACGACGAAACAAGATTTCGTTTATGATCTCGTAGGCATCAAGCAGGTGTGGACCGGCGACAACGACGAAATCAAGCGTGCTGGACTTGATGAACTAGTGCGTGCCCAAAACCCGGCTCTGGCTGACAAAATTGATGCTTTGTTTAAGGACACTGAAAACAAGATTGCAGCTTTAGGCGATCCTTGGGATCAAGTCTTAGCGTCGCCAAAAGGATCGCCTGAACGTCTTGCTGCCGAAGCCGTTGTTACTGCTCTGCAAGATCTGGCTTCGGGCTTAACATCAGTTGGCGGTCAGCTTGGCGTGTTGGTATTGGTTCCAGCGGGATGATACCAAAGCTTGGCATCGTCGCTGCAGCAGCATTAACACTGGCCGCAATAGAAAGTACGGCCAGTGACGTGCCGTTCCGGGCGCGCTTATTGGCAATTCCTTTGACTGAATTTCTGGGAGGCGATGGCACCCGTCCAATAACATCGGACAAAGCGTTCTCACTTCAAACTCCAAACAGCCCCAAAAACCATCAGCGGCCATTTTCGTTTGGCAATCGATTGTTCAACACCAATTGGGTAGAGGCCCCCGCTTCGGTCAAGACTTTTGATGGCTTGGGCCCATTGTTCAATCGGGTATCCTGCTCTGGCTGCCACACCAAAGATGGCCGCGGCCAACCACCTGAAAATGGTAAAGGTCCTATGGACCAAATGTTGCTTCGGATTAGCATACCAGGACTCGGCCCAAATGGCGGTGTCACCCCGCATCCCACTTATGGCGACCAAATCAGCGAGCGGGCCAATCTTGGCATAAAACCCGAAGGTCGCGTTCAAATTTCATATCGCGAAATACCAGGAACCTATGGTGATGGCGAAAAGTATTCTTTACGCCATCCCAGTTACAAGATAATCGACTTGGGTTACGGTAAGCTGGGGGAAGATCTTCAAATATCTCCCCGCGTGGCCCCTGCCATGATCGGCCTTGGACTTTTGAACAATGTGTCGCCAGACACTTTGAACGCACTTGCTGATCCGGATGACATAGACGGTGATGGCATATCGGGCAGGCCAAACATTGTGTGGGATGAGGTTGCACAAAAATCTATGCTTGGTCGTTTTGGCTGGAAGTCGAACCAACCCAACTTGCGCCAACAAAATGCCAGTGCCGCCGACGGGGATATTGGCATAACAACCACTGGCGCTGACGCCGATATGTCGCAAGAGTTTCTGGCCAAACTGACACTTTACACGGCAACGCTTGCCGTCCCCGCCCAACGCGACGGTGCCGAAAATCAGGTCGGCGAGAAACTCTTCCGCAACCTGGGCTGTGCTGCTTGCCATATGCCTAGCTTGCAAACGAAAACCGCCGATTTACCAGAATTGGCTAATCAAAAATTTCATCCGTTCACGGATTTATTATTGCATGACATGGGCGAAGGCTTGAGCGATAACCGCCCTGATTTTGCAGCAACCGGCAGAGAATGGCGCACCGCGCCGCTTTGGGGCCTCGGGCTCATTCCCACCGTCAACAATCACAACTTCCTGCTTCATGATGGCCGCGCAAGAGGCATTGCCGAAGCCATTCTCTGGCATGGCGGCGAAGCCCAGAAGGCCAAGGAAAACTTCCGTACAGCCACCAAAGCTGAGCGCGAAGCAATACTCGCTTTCTTGAAATCGCTATAAATACTTGATCCCAAATTGGGAACATGCTATTCAAATTAAATGAGAATAATTGCTCGGCGCAGTTTACGCGAATTCATAGACCGTCGAATTGGCCATCAAGATCATTCCGCGCTTTCGAGTGCGCTTAACTCTTGGTTCTCAGAGGTCAGCAAAGCGAGCTGGAAAAATGCAAGCGACGTGAAACGACTTTATGCAACGGCAAGCATCATTTCAAACGACCGAATTGTGTTTAACATTAAAGGTAACGACTACCGACTGGTCGTTGCCATCGACTTCGAATAATCAATTGTTTGGATAAAATGGCTCGGCACACATCGCGAGTATGATCGCATCAACGTAAAAAAGGTAGAGCATCGTGAGTGACATTAAACCTATTCGCAATGAGAAAGACTATGAGGCAGCAATGGCCGAAGTTGAAACACTGTGGGGTGCAAAAAGCGGCACCCCAAAAGGTGACCGACTCGATGTTCTTGCCACGTTGATTGATTCTTGGGAGGCAGCTAATTATCCAATCGCTCCACCCGATCCAATCGAAGCCATCAAATTCCGGATGGAACAGAAGGGGCTGACCCGTAAAGACTTGGAAGGCATCATCGGCAGCCGCGCCCGCATTGCAGAAGTATTGGACCGTAAACGGGGGCTATCTATTGCCATGATCAGGAGGTTGAGCACCGAACTGCAGATTCCTGCTGAAGTACTGATCAGGCCCTCAAAAGGCAAAGCAGCATAACCACTTTATCAATTATCTGATTGAAAAAGCCTATCAATAATCCCGTCTAAATTTCCAACAGTTTCGAAATCACTTTTCCGAAATATTCTGTGATTGGGTCGTTCCGCTTTAACCCCGTTTTTATCACCTTTTGTATGCTTTGCCACTTTCTTTTCGGTAATTTCAGGAAAGGCCTCGCCTAGCGCTGCACCGAACCAGCGATAGCCGACAATATTCAAATCATTATCAATCACTATCCAAATTACACATGCGTTTGGCTTGGCAATGAGGCTCAGACTAACTTTAACTTTATTTGTTTTTCCGTCCATGAGTGATGTCTTCAATTGGATAAATCGTAATGAAGCCCCGACTGATATAGCCACATCATAGCCGCCTCGATCAAACTCTGGTCGAAGGACTTCGGCGTCAAACCTTTTTCGCTGCCATAAACTTTTTAAAACCTCTCCAACAAACAAATGCTCAACAACACGTTCGCGAAATGTTGAATTCAGAAAGTGTTTCTCATTTTGGGCAACTGCAGATCCGCTCACGGCTCTTTTACCCCATCCCCTTAACGATTTGCTCCGTCATCTTCTTTGCATCACCAAATAGCATCATGGTGTTGTCGCGCCAAAACAGCGGGTTATCAACGCCGGCATAGCCTGAGGCCATGCCGCGTTTGATGAACATCACGGTGTTGGCTTTCCAAACTTCAAGCACCGGCATGCCGTAAATGGGCGACGTCGGATCATCTTTGGCAGAAGGATTGGTTACATCATTGGCGCCGATCACAAAGGCCACATCGGCTTGCGCAAATTCCGAATTGATATCTTCCAATTCAAATACTTCATCGTACGGCACATTGGCTTCCGCCAGCAGCACGTTCATGTGGCCGGGCATACGGCCCGCCACCGGATGAATGGCATATTTCACTGTAACACCGGATTTTTTCAAATGATCGGCCAACTCTCGAAGCGCGTGCTGAGCTTGCGCCACCGCCATGCCATAGCCCGGCACAATAATCACTGAGCCCGCATTTTTCATGATGAAAGCAGCGTCGTCCGCCGAGCCTTGCTTCACGGGTTTGGTTTCTTTGGCACCCGCCGCACCTGCCGCCACCTCACCGCCAAAGCCACCGAGAATGACCGAGATAAACGAGCGGTTCATGCCCTTGCACATGATGTAAGACAGGATTGCACCCGACGAACCGACGAGCGCACCCGTAATGATGAGCGCCATGTTGCCAAGCGTGAAACCGATGCCCGCCGCCGCCCAGCCCGAATACGAATTGAGCATCGAAACCACCACAGGCATATCAGCGCCACCAATCGGAATAATCAGCAAGAAGCCCAGCGCGAAACTGACAAACACAATTAACCAGAATAACAATGAACTCTGCGTGGCATAAAATCCGTACACGGATAATACCAACGCGACACCCAAAGCGATGTTAATCCCATGCCGATAGGGCAACATAATTGGCGAGCCACTCATCCGGCCATCCAGCTTTAAAAACGCAATGATCGAACCGGTGAAAGTCAAAGCACCGATAGCAGCACCGAGAGCCATTTCGATCAAGCTCTGGCCATGAATAACACCGCCCGTTGCAATACCAAAAGCGTCCGGCGCATAAAACGCGGCCGCCGCCACAAACACTGCGGCCAAGCCAACCAGCGAGTGAAACGCCGCCACCAATTGCGGCATGGCTGTCATCTCGATGCGCTTGGCCGCGACCGCTCCAATAGCGCCGCCAATACCGATGCCACCAAGGATAACTGCCCAAACCATGGGGCTCGTTGGCGCTGCAATCGCAAGCGTGGTCAACACGGCAAGTGCCATCCCTACCATGCCATACATATTGCCACTGCGCGATGTGGCGGGCGATGATAACCCCCGCAGCGCCATGATAAACATGGAGCCCGAAATCAAATAGAGAAATGCAGCAAGAGACGCGGACATTATTTGTCTTTCTTTTTATACATGGCCAGCATGCGGGCCGTGACCATAAAGCCACCAAATATATTCACACTTGCAAGAACGAGCGCGAGGAAACCAAACACCATGGCAATTGTGGAACCTGATGCAACAGCTCCTGCTCCCACCGCCAATAATGCACCAACGACAATGACAGAAGAGATCGCATTGGTGACCGCCATCAAGGGCGTGTGCAGCGCCGGCGTTACATTCCAGACCACATAATAGCCAACGAACACCGCCATAACGAAGACACCCAGCAACAACACAAAAGTATCAACGGCATGTTCCATTATTTATCTCCATACATCGGATGAACCAGAGCGCCATCGCGCGCAATCATCGTGCCCTTGATGATTTCATCATCGAAATTGATTTTGAGACTGCCATCGGGCTGGATCATCAGATCCAAAAAATTCGCCAAATTCTTGGCAAAGAGCGGCGAGGCATTGCCGGCAAGTTTCCCCGCCAGATTGACCGTGCCAATAATCGAAACCCCATTGTGTTCCACAACCTGATCAGGCCTCGATAGAGGACAGTTGCCGCCGCGTTCCACGGCCAAATCAACAATTACCGAACCCGGCTTCATGCTTTCGACCATCTCACGCGTGACAAGGATCGGCGCTGCACGACCCGGAATAAGCGCTGTCGTGATGACGATATCTTGGTTCTTAATATGCTCAGCAACGAGGGCCGCTTGCTTAGCTTTATCTTCGGCAGAAAGTTCTTTTGCATATCCGCCAGACGTCGCCGCATCGGCCACATCCGCAAACACAAATTTGGCACCCAGACTTTTCACTTGCTCTTCGGTTGCTTTACGAACATCGGTTGCGGACACCACAGCGCCCAAACGCCGGGCCGTGGCAATGGCTTGTAAACCTGCAACACCTACACCCATAATAAAAACCTTGGCTGGTGGAATGGTTCCCGCCGCTGTCATCATCATCGGAAACGCCCGGCCAAAATGAGCAGCCGCATCAATCACCGCTTTATAGCCCGCGAGATTAGATTGTGAGGATAAAATATCCATCGATTGGGCGCGGCTAATCCGCGGCATTAATTCCATGGCAAAAGTGAGGTGACCAAATTTTGCCAGCGCTTCAAGATTTTTCCGGTCGCCATAAGGATCAAGCCCTGCCGCGATCACACAATTTTTCTTCAAGATTTTAAGAGTATTATCCGGGGGTCTCCGCACAGAAATCGCGACGTCTGCATCTTTGAGCGCAGCATCGGATTTGGCAATCGTGGCTCCTGCCGCCTCAAAGGCCGCGTCCGAGATAAAAGCACCAGACCCTGCACCCGCCTGAACCACAACGCTCAAGCCCTTTTTCACATAAGCCTTTACCGTATCCGGAGAAGCCGCCACGCGGCGCTCTCCAGACTTTGCATCAGAAAGAACCGCAATTTTCATATTTTATAGTGTCCGTTACGAAACATTAAAAGCGGTGAAAAGCCCAAACAACACAAGCAGCCCGGAAGAGAGATACCACTTGGCTCCGGTCCGAAGGTCAATCAGAACGGCTAAAATACCAGCGATCAGGCCAGCAAAGCCGAAGAACACACTGCCAAAATGGCCAAACCGGAACATCACAAGGGAAACAACAATAAACAAGCAAATAATGGTCAGCGCTACACTGCCGAGTACAAATCCTTCGTAAGTGCGCGTGTGTTCATCATCGCCCGTGACGCGGTTATGGGAAGTGGAATGGTCAGCCATCGTGGGTTCCTTGTTTGGAATCTAAAACTCGTATTGTATCTCTAGCCAACCTCAGCCCCCCTCGCAAGCCATAGAATTCCACGCTGCGTTCGGTCACGGCGCAACGGAAGTCGCCTTTCGAGAAATATATTAACGACCATTAACTATATTCCTCAAGCCTTTGTTAATAAATTCTTTTCAGAATCGTTAACACGGTGAGGCGAAGTTTAATGGTTCGCAACGCCTCGTAAACAAGTGTGGGAACTTTAATGCGTAAAAATCAGTCTGCGTTCACGCGCCATCTTCTTGGCGTTTCATTTTCAATATCTTTGGGTCTATTGGCCATTTCCAGTCCGGCGCTCGCCGTGCCAAGGTCGGTTTTGGATTCACCTACAACAGTGACCGAAACCGAAACAACCCCGGTTGAACCAACAACGCAAGTGGTTGAGGTGGAAGTTACGTTAGTAAAACCAGAACTAGTCTCCACCGTTGCGCCCAAGCCAGAGCAACAAAAAACTATTTTTTCCAACGGCGGAAATAATGATTGGCCAATCCTCCGTTTCCAAAACAAAAGAAAAATAGATGTCACAAATGCTTTCGCAACAGGACTCAAAAGCAAAAATGTGACTGCGCCACGTTGCCAAAATCTGCTACAACTTTTCCATTCCAGACAAGAAGGGCAGCACTGCCAGATCTTTTAATCAAACAGAAGGCTCCGGGAATATCATGAACCTCAACCAAAAAATCGCCATCATTACCGGCGCTGCGGGCGGGATTGGCTTTGGCATAGCTAAGCGCTTTGTGGCGTCTGGCGCTTTTGTTGCTGTGGCTGACTTGCGCGGTGGCGCGGCCAAAGATGCCGCTGCTGAACTCAATGAAAAGGGTCCCGGCAAGGCAATCGGCATTGCAATGGATGTCACTGATGAAACATCCGTCAATGCGGGCGTTACTGAAGTTGTAAAACTGTGGGGCGGCGTTGATATTCTCGTTTCAAATGCCGGCGTACAAATCGTTCACCGCACCAATGAATTTCCTTTTGCCGAATGGAAAAAAATGTTGGCCATCCATTTGGACGGCGCTTTCCTTACCTCTAAAGCTTGTCTACCGCATATGTATGCCAAGAAATCCGGCACTGTAATCTTCATGGGTTCGGTCCACTCCAAACTCGCCTCTCCTCTGAAATCAGCCTATGTCACCGCCAAGCATGGCCTTATGGGTCTGGCCCGGGTCATCGCCAAAGAAGGTGCAGAATTCGGCGTGCGTTCGAATGTCATCTGCCCCGGTTTTGTTTTAACGCCATTGGTTGAAAAACAAATTCCCGAACAAGCGGCAAGGCTTGGTATCTCCGAAGAAGACGTAATCAAAAAAGTCATGCTCGGAGGCACAGTTGACCATCAATTCACCACGATAGAAGACGTGGCGGAAGTTGCTCATATGTTCGCCAGTTTTCCAACAAACGCGTTAACCGGACAATCCCTTATCGTCAGCCACGGCTGGGCGATGGAGTGAGAGCAGCAAGATCGTCGAATAGATAGCCTACATCTTGCACTTCAATTCCAGCAATGTGGAACGGGCCACGAAAAGCAGGCTTACCACCCATGCTCCGATAAAATGCTTCAGCACGCATATTTTGTGCGACGAATATGACCTTGCCCCAAACTTCTATCCAGCTTTGAGTTCGCTCCTGCGGTTAATTATGCCCTGTTGGGCTGGTTGTGCAATGGCCTTGGGCGCGTAGAGATC
>JAYUOP010000242.1:0-17593 GCA_043760745.1 Hyphomicrobiales bacterium | reverse complement strand
CCGAGGCTGCAAACCCCGTAAAACTGAAAACCATCACCAAGGGTTTTCATAAGCGCGATGTAACCACCGATGCCGAAACTGGTGTCAAACGCATGGTAATTGTTGATGATTTCGGCAGCAATGAGATTGTAGGGCACGGTCTGGTTGTTGGTTCGGTTGGCCGAGAGAATTATGAAATTTCTCCAAGCGACCCGCTGACAGCCAAAATGGAAACGCACTGGACCGAAACCATGGCGCGCGGCAAATGGGCGGTTCGCACCGAAACTTACACCAAGTTAACTGCGACTAAAACCCATTGGGTTGTGTGGGGCAAGTTAGAAGCCTATGAAGGTAAAAAGCATTTGTTAACTAGACAATGGAACGAAGAAATCGAACGGAAACTCCAGTGATCCGCACAAACTCTTATCCCGTATACATTCCATACCTAGCTTTTTTGGAATATCATGTTCGTGTCGGTTTTAAGCATGTCTGACCTGATCTCAACGGAGCGCCAGCCGGCGTCGCCCGCGCAGCATCATGCTTCACTGATGCAACGCATCGCTGTCGCAAGAGACCGTTCCGCTTTTGCTGAATTGTTTGATCATTTTGCGCCGCGTGTCAAAAGCTTCATGCAGCGTAAAGGTGCCAACGCTGAGCAGGCCGAAGACTTAGTTCAGGAAACGTTGGTTGCAGTATGGACCAAAGCGGCCTTGTACGTGTCAGATCGTGGTTCCGTTTCAACGTGGATTTTTACAATTGCGCGTAATCTGCGGATTGACCGCTTGCGTCGGGAAAGCTCGGTTTATTTTACAGATATTGATGACTACGATGCGCCATCTGACGAAGCTTCAGCCGAAGATGCTTTGGGCCGCATGCAAGAAGATAGTATTGTTGCGAAAGCATTGACGCAAATTCCTGAAGAGCAGCGCCAGCTCCTGTTGTTATCTTATGTTGAAGATCTGCCGCAAAGTGCAATTGCAGAACGGTTAAAAATTCCCTTGGGCACGGTAAAGTCCCGGATGCGACTTGCCTATCGACGGTTAAAGAAAATTTTGGAGACGGTAAATTGACGATCAATCATCATCTTGACGATGCAACAATTCTGGCCTTTGCGGCGGGGTCTTTAGGCGAGGCCCATGGTATCGTTGTGGCCTCACATTTGAGTTATTGCGCCCATTGTCGCCAAGGTGTGCGTCATGCTGAGGCCATTGGCGGTGGCTTGTTAACGGATTCAGATGGCGCTGCGGTAAGCGATATTTGCCGCGCCGCTACGCTTGCCAGTTTGGACGTGACCTTTATGCCTGCTGCTTCAAAGCGTCCGACCGCATCTGCAAACCAGCCCAAATCTCTTGAGCGGCTCCTCGGTGGTAAAACACTATCAGATTTGGCGTGGAAGAAAAAAGCACCCGGCGTTTCAATTTTCGATTTACCCCTGTCAAAAGGCGCGTCGGGCAGTCTCAAACTCCTGTCTATTGGGCCGGGGCTTGCCATGCCTGACCACGGCCATGGTGGTGAAGAAATCACCTTGATCTTGCAGGGTTCATATCGCGATCACATGGGTGAATTCAAAGCTGGCGACGTGGCAGATCTCGACGAAGAGATTGAACATCGTCCTGTGGTCAATTCTGCGGAAGCGTGCATCTGTTTGGTTTCAATGGAAGCGCCAACCCGCTTCAAAGCGCTGTGGGCAAAAATGATGCAGCCCTTCATCGGAATTTGATAAACGTGAACTTGCCTTGGAAAACCGTTTGGATTACCGGGGCGAGTACAGGTATCGGCGCTGAGGTTGCAAAGCAACTGGCAGATGCAGGAGTGTCAGTTGCTATTTCGGCTCGCAACGCGGCAACCCTTAGCGATCTTGCGGCAAGTAACCCAAATCTAAAATCTTATCCACTTGATGTCACTGACGACGCCCATGTAGCTTCTGTCTTTGCAGGAATTGAGCGCGACCTTGGCCCGGTTGATTTGGTGATTGCGGGTGCGGGCACCTATAAGCCTGTGTTGGCTGCAGACATGACCCCGGAAATCTTCAAATCAACGATGACGGTGAATTTTCTTGGTGTCACCAACGTACTTTGCGCCGTCGTGCCCATAATGAAGCAAAGAAAACGCGGCCATATTTCTTGGATTGCCTCGGTTGCGGGATATTCTGGTTTGCCAAAGGCGGCGGCCTACGGGCCAAGCAAGGCTGCCTTGATCAACCTTGCAGAGTGTCTGCAGCCTGAGCTGTTTAACGATGGGATCACTGTTTCAATAATCAATCCCGGCTTTGTAAAAACCCCACTGACGGCGCAAAATGATTTCGAAATGCCATTTCTCATGGAAGTGGAAGAAGCCGCTCGTTTGACAATTGCCGGACTGGCAAAAAAGCAATTTGAAATCTCTTATCCCAAGTCATTTGTCCGCATACTGAAGACCATCAAGTTTTTGCCTTACGGACTTTATTTCTGGCTCATCCGCCGCTATATTTTACGGCCCTAATTAAGCAGGCTTTCGTAATTTATAGATCCCGACATCGATTAGCTCCTCACTGAACCCAGCTTCACAATAAGCCAAATAAAGCCCCCAGGTTCGGCGGAATTTCTCGTCAAAGCCCAGCGGCATTATTTGCGGCCAAGCAGCTTCAAAGCGGTCACTCCACATATTCAATGTGGCTGCATAGCTTTGTCCAAAACAGTCTACTTTTTCTAAAAGTAACCCAGCTTTTTCTGCTTGCTCAGCGATAATTTTTTTGGTGAGCAGCATCCCTCCAGGAAACACATAGCGCTGAATAAAGTCAACGCCATTGCGGTAACCTTCAAACTGATCTTCGCGAATAGTAATGCCTTGAACAGCGGCAACACCACCAGGCTTCAAGCGCTCAAACAAAACTTTAAAATAAGTTGGCCAATGGGCTTCGCCCACGGCCTCAATCATTTCAATCGATGCAATACGATCAAACAATCCTTTGGTATCGCGATAATCTTCCAAATGAAACTGGCACTTGGTATCTAATTTTACGCGTTTCATGCGGTCTTCGGCAAAGGCCCGTTGTTCGGTAGAAAGCGTAATCCCCTTTACTTCAGCACCAGCGCGCGCCGCTTCTTCGGCAAAGCCACCCCAGCCGCAACCTATCTCTAGAATACGTTCACCGGATTTGAATTCCATTGCGTCCAACACGCGTGCATATTTTTGGCGTTGAGCGGCTTCCAAACTGTTACCTGCACCTGAGAATATTGCCGATGAATAGGTCATCGTCTCATCAAGCCAAAGCTTGTAAAATTCATTGCCTAAATCATAATGTGCTGAAATATTTTCGCGCGAACCTGACTTCGTATTTTCGCGTTTGTGGTGCCAAAATTTATCGAACCAACTCGCAAAAAAGATACCCTTGCCCGCGCCATCAATCTTGTCGCGATTTTGCAAATAAAACCGGAAAAAATTTGTCGGGTTCGAACTTTCAATATCACCCGCCATATAGCTCTCAAAAAACCCGAGATGAGCCCGGCGCAATCCAGCTTTTACTAAGTTAAAATTCTTGAAAGTAAGATCAGCATCGATCCCCGTGCCAGGTTCACCAAGCAACATAACTTGTCCATTTGGCAAAATGAGGCGCAATGAGCCACAATAGTTTTTTGGCAATAGCCGCTTGGCGATTGCAATGATAATGCGTCCGAAAAATCCTGTATTCATGCTCCTAAGTTCCACTAAATCTTATGCTTAGCCGAAGCTTTGCCAAGACCGCTCAATGGCAAGCCCTTTGCGTAGAGTTTTAAAGCTTCCCAATGTATCCCCGCAATGACTTTAAATGTCATCAACGGCAGCGCAATAAAAATCTTGATCAATTGCCAATCATTGAGCGGGCGTTTGTCGGCCGAAAAATAAGCCTTCATGATCGGACCTTCATCGGTCGTTAAATTTACACCAAGACCAATTCGCTTTCCTGGAACTGATGTCGTCAGACCGTAATAGCCTTCAATGCGATTAAAAGGTGAAACCAAAAGCGCCTTATCTGCACGTGTATGACAAGGCTCCCCGGCGGCAAAAACCTTTGTGACATAGCGATGCTGCTCACCAAAGGTGTTGCGGACTTCATAGATCATTAATCGTATGTTTCCCGCCGCGTCAAAACAGTAAAATGTGGTGAGCGGATTAAATACGTAACCAAGTACAGCAGGGTAGCACAAAACGTAGATTTTTGTGATCAAGGCCGATGCTTCTGGCGTTGCCTTGACAACATCCCAAAGCGAAGTCGCTAATGACTTTTCTTCACTTACGCGTCGATCTGAAATCGAAAATAAATTCCAACGATTATAACTCAAGAACCACAAAGGCTTGGCGGTGTCTTCTAAGCGATCTACATCCATAAACAAACATGCAACCTTATAGGCCAGTTGATGCTGCACCGGTCGTAAACGCCGATGGGTAACGGTACCTACATAAAGGCATGGTTCAAGCAGTGTCATTCGGCAGCAATAGCATGAGGACGACGGTTGGTGTTCAATGGCGTAATGACGATGCGACCGGACTCATTGGGAACCGTCCATGGCCGCCGAACACCACCTAAGCTTTCCGCGACGGCAAGCCCGGCCTGCAAGCCATCCTCATGAAAACCGGAACCAAACCAAGCGCCACAGAACCACGTGTTTTGCTGACCTTGCAAAGACCATAACTTTTGTTGTGCTTGCAAAGTCTCGGCATTGAAAACCGGATGGTGATACATGTAACGACCAATTACATCCTGAGAAGGTATGTCTATGACAGGATTTAAGGTGACAAAGAAATTGGTTCCTGTCACCAGGTTTTGCAGAGCATTCATCCAATAAGTTACTGTCATGCCGCCTTTAAGGCCTCCCCGTTCCAAATAATTCCACGCCGACCAAAACCGACGGCCTTTCGGCATATAATTGGCATTTCGGTGAAGTACCGCCACATTCGCGCGAGTTTTAAAGACGCTCAGCAGTGAGGTTTCATCCGCTGTCGGTTCGGCAATCATCGCGAGTGCTTGATCGGCGTGAGTTGCAATCACAACGTGATCATAAGTCTGTTTTTGACCGTCAGCAACGGTGACCTCAATATGAGTGCCATGCCGCGCAATGCACGAAATCGGCTGGGCAAGAGCGGTTTTAAACTTCCCATGTGACAAAAAAGCGTCGACGTAGCGCTTTGACCCACCAACGACGGTTTGCCAAAGCGGACGTTTGCCTAAGTCTAGTAAGCCGTGGTTATCAAAAAACCGAACAAAAGCCTGCGCCGGGTATTTCATCATGTCTTGCGGCGAAGATGACCAGATTGCGCCCGCCATTGGCAAAATATGGCGATCAATAAAGCGTGATCCATAACCTTCGGCGGCTAAGAAATCCGCTAAACTGGTGTCTAAATCATAGCTTGAGACATTTTTTTGAGCGGTACGATAAAACCGGACCAAGTCCAAGACCATTCGCCATTGCTTAGGTTGAAGCCATTGCCGCCACCGGCCAATGAGTGTGGCAAAACTGTTACCGCAATATTCGTACCGACCATTATTCAGTGAAGCCGCAAAAGACATATTCGTGGTTGTCCGGGCGACATTCAAGTGATCTAAAAGTGCTGTAAAGTTTGGATACGCCCGCTCATTGAATACGATAAACCCAGTATCAATATGCTGAGTTTCAGTTGAGGATACTAAAACCTCGACCGTATGAGCATGTCCGCCAAGGCGATTATCTGCTTCAAAAACGGTAATATCGTGCTGTTCCGACAGCAACCAAGCGCAAGATAATCCAGAAATTCCTGAACCCACAACAGCTATTTTTAAACGAGGCAAAAGAACTAAACTCCTGAAATAACGATACATATACGTGGTGCAAGTAACTTGTGGATCAAACAATTCACCCCCCGTAAGTTACAAATTTGTTCATTGACGTATGATCCAGCTCGTGAGAGGTTGCTTGCTAGCATTTAGCCTAACTGAATTGCTGATAAAAAAATAAACAGGGAAACGAACAACTTGCAAAGACATGACGTTGGCACAGGGATCGCCATCGGGGGCCATTGCAAAATTCAAACCTTGAGAAAATTGTTCTGCTTCATCGCTAGAGGAGATAATGATGACTGAATTTGAAATGAAAATGAAACTTGCGCAAAAGGCCGTGGGCCTTGGCAAGTTATCGCGCCGTGACTTTATGTCATACGCAATTGCGTCTGGCATCACCATGAGCGCTGCGAACCTTTTGTTCGCAACCGCCGCTCGCGCCGAACCTAAGAAGGGTGGCATCTTCAAAGCCGCTGTTGGCCACGGTCAAACAACCGATAGCTTGGATCCAGCAACTTGGTCTAACGGCTTCACATTCGCTTTAGGCAAGTCGACGATTGGTGCAGGCTTGGTGCAAGTGAGTGCAGCAAATACTGCTGTGCCACATATTGCAGAAAGCTTCGAGCCAGCTGATGGCGCCCAAAAGTGGATTTTCAAAATCCGCAAAGGCATTACATTCCATGATGGTCGTTCATTGACCGCTGATGATGTTGTCAACACCATCAACTACCATATTGGCGCTGATTCAAAGTCACCTGCGAAATCCGTTTTGTCTTCCATCACCAGCATCAAAGCTGATGGTCCAGACACTGTCGTGTTCCAGTTGACTGGCGGCAATGCCGACTTCCCATTCTTGCTGACCGATTATCATTTGCCAATCTATCCTTCCAAGGATGGCAAAATTGACTTCGCAGCTGGTGTTGGTGCGGGTCCGTATGTTCTGAAGTCATTCGAACCCGGCGTAAAGCTGGTGGCTGAACGCAATCCAAACTATTTCGGCACATCTTGGTTTGATGGCATTGAAATGCTTTCGATCGTTGATACTGCTGCACGTACCAATGCTTATCTTTCCGGCGAAGTACATTACATTGACCGCGCCGATTTGAAGACCATTGATATGCTGAAAGGCGCTCCTGACACCGAAATTTACAACGTGTCTGGTTTTGCCCATTACACCGCACCAATGTTTTGCGATACCAAGCCATTCGACAATGTCGATGTGCGCACAGCCTTGAAGTACGCAATCAACCGTCAGGAATTGGTTGACAAGATCCTGTTTGGTTATGGCGCACCCGGCAACGACAATCCGATCTCCAAAGCTATGAAGTTCGCGATTGATCCAGCGCCAGCGCATACTTACGATCCAGACAAGGCCAAAAGCCTCTGGAAGAAAGCCGGCATGGAAGGCGTCAAAGTTGACTTCTCCGTTTCCGATGCAGCCTTCTCAGGTGCAGTGGATGCAGGTCTCTTGATGCAAGAGCAAGCCAAAGCGGCTGGCATTGATATCAACGTGATCCGCGAACCAAACGACAGCTATTGGGATAACGTATGGCTCAAGAAGCCATGGTGCATGTGCTATTGGGGCGGTCGCCCTGTGGCTGATATGTTCCTCTCAGTATCGCTTGCCGCTGACGCTGCTTGGAATGATACACATTGGAAGAACCCACGTTTCAACGAGTTGCTGCTTGCAGCGCGCGCTGAAACCGATGAAGCCAAGCGTGCGACCCAATATGCCGAAGCTCAACAGCTGGTGCATGATGATGGCGGCCAAATGGTTCTCATGTTCAACAACTTCGTTGGCGCGCTCTCGACCAAGCTTGGTCATGACACGTTCAACTCCGACTTCGATAACGATGGCGGATACATGTACGAACGCTGGTGGATGGCGTAAGCCAAACCAAAGTCGGAAAATAGGAAGTCTCGCTGGGAAACTAGCGAGACTTTTTTATGTGTGAGGAGTCGTTTTCATTATGACTCTCGGAATTTTGTCTGCTAACATTTTCACAACAGCTGCCAAAGAAGCAGTCGATTTTAAACGTGGGGACGAAACAACAATGCATCCGGTATTAAGAACCGTACTGCAACGACTAGGCTTAGGCGTGGTAACGCTCTTTGCAGTTTCGCTTATTATTTTTTCGTCACTTGCAATGTTGCCGGGCGGCTATGCGGAGAATATTTTAGGCCAAGGTGCGACCCCTGAAACCGTTGCAAATTTCAATAAAGAATTGGGCCTCGATCGTCCTGCTTATGTCCGGTACGTGGAGTGGATCACCAACGCTGTTCAGGGTGATTTTGGCAATTCCTATTCCGGGCTCAAGGGCAGCATTAAAGCCAGTGTGGCTGCTAAAATTGCGCCGCGCCTTTACAACACATTTTTCCTCGCTGCTATGGCCGCAATGGTTGCAGTGCCATTGGCTTTGGGCTTGGGCCTTTTGGCGGCACTTTATCGAAATTCTTTCTTTGATCGCGCGGTGAATGCGGTAACGCTTACCACAATTGCCTCGCCTGAATTTTTTGTGGCCTATGTTTTGATGTTCGTGTTTGCCATCAAGCTGCGTTGGTTATCGCCGCTTTCTACTGTCGATACGAATACGCCATTTCTGGAGTATGTTTCACGCGCCGCACTGCCGGCGCTCACCCTCACCCTTGTAACTGTAGCGCACATGATGCGCATGACCAGAGCCTCCATCATTTCAATTCTTTCAAGCCCATATATTGAGATGGCTCAATTGAAAGGCTTAAGTTCCGCGCAAGTGATTTTGCGCCATGCCTTGCCAAATGCGTGGGCGCCCATTGCAACTGTAATTGCCTTTAACATGGCTTATCTCGTGGTCGGCGTGGTGGTGGCGGAAGTCGTGTTTGTTTATCCGGGCATTGGCCAGCTTATGGTGGATTCTGTGTCAACGCGGGATATGCCCGTCGTTCAAGCCTGTGCGTTGATTTTTGCGGCAACATATATCCTTCTCAATCTGCTGGCGGATATCGTTGCAATCATCACCAATCCAAGGCTCTTGCACCCTAAATGACCGATATCCGAAACATAAAAGCTCGCCGCAATTGGAGCGAAAATCTCAAGCGAACCTTGAAGTCTGCGCCACCCAGTGCCATTTTCGGCATGGTTGTTATCAGCATTTATGTCTTTTGTGCTTTGTTCGCGCCGCTTATCGCCCCCTACAGTGAAAGCGATATTATTGGCAAAGCCTTTCTCCCAGCCTCTACGGCACACTGGTTTGGCACCGATCAATTGGGTCGCGATATGTTTTCGCGCGTCATTTTTGGGGCCCGCAATACCATCGGAATTGCCCTCATCACAGTTCTGATTTCGTTTTCTATTGGCGGCACCCTTGGTATCGCAGCAGCATTGGCGCGCGGCTGGTTTGATCAGGTTATTTCGCGCATCACGGATATTTTTATGTCAATTCCCGTGTTGATTTTCGCGCTGATGCTTTTGGCGTTGTTTCAAGAAAAAGCGATTTGGCAATTGGTACTCATCTTGGCCGTACTCGATTCCACCCGCGTGTTTCGTTTGGCCCGCAACACATCGCTCAGTGTTGTCGTGATGGATTATGTCGAAGCGGCAAAACTGCGCGGCGAAAAGTTACCGTGGATTATTTTCAAAGAAGTGGTGCCCAATATTTTACCGCCCATGATTGCCGAATTTGGCTTGCGGTTTTGTTTTGTGTTTTTAACCATTGCGTCGCTCTCATTTCTTGGCGTTGGCATTCAGCCGCCAACCGCTGATTGGGGGTCAATGGTGGCGGAAAACCGGACGCTGATCACTTATGGTCGCATTCAACCGCTCATCCCAGCAGCAGCAATTGCCTTGCTCACGGTTTCCGTTAATTTCGTTGTGGACTGGTTCCTCCACAGAACATCAGGACTTCGTGATGAGCAATAGTCGCACTAAAGATGAGGTTCTGGTTGAAATCAAGGGCCTCAAGATTGAAGGCTTTAGCGAAGACGTCTGGCATCCCATTATCAAAGGCCTCGACCTTCAGTTAAAGCGGGGCGAAGTATTGGGCTTGATCGGTGAGTCTGGTGCTGGAAAATCAACCCTGGGCCTTGCCGCCATGGGCTTTGCTAGACCAGGCTGCCGTATCTCAGCGGGGTCCATCCATTTTGATGGCATTGATCTGGTTGGCGCATCTTACGACGCCAAGCGCAAGCTTTGGGGTTCGCGCATTGCCTATGTGGCGCAAAGTGCGTCGGCATCCTTTAACCCCGCCCACCGCATATTAGATCAAACCGTTGAAACCGCAGTCGGCCACGCCATTGCCACGCGGGAGGCGGCCAGCGCTGACGCAAAAGATTTATACACGCGTTTGCAATTACCAAATCCAAACACGATTGGGGACCGTTACCCCCATCAAGTTTCTGGCGGACAGTTACAACGCGCTATGACAGCCATGGCCATGTCTTGCCGTCCCGATCTCATCATTTTTGATGAGCCGACAACTGCCCTCGATGTGACCACGCAAGTCGAAGTGCTCGCTGCCATGCGCGGCATTGTTGAACAGTTTAATACGGCAGCCATTTACATCACGCATGATCTTGCTGTTGTTGCCCAAATGGCGCACCGCATTATGGTATTGCGGCATGGCAATTTGGTGGAAGAAGCCCCAACCCGCACCATGCTGAAAAAACCAAAAGAAGATTATACAAAGTCATTGTGGGCGGTGCGTAAGATTGCCAAACCAGAAGCTATTTCCAGCGACATCGTCCTCGAAATTAATGCGGTAGACGCAAGCTACGCAAGATCAGTCAAAGTGCTTGATGATGTGTCTGTTAAATTGCCCCGCGGCCGCACTGTAGCCGTGGTCGGTGAATCTGGTTCGGGCAAGTCAACGCTCGCCCGTGTCATAACAGGACTATTGCCGCCATCAAAAGGCGAGATTTTATTTAACGGCGTTGCCTTAACCAAAGCGCTCGCGGACCGCGACAAAGACACTTTGCGCCGTATCCAAATGATTTATCAATCGGCTGATACCGCCCTGAATCCGCGTCAACGCGTGCGCGATATTATTGGTCGTCCCTTAGAATTTTACCTTGGTCTCAAAGGCGCGGCTCGCGACCGCCGTGTCGTGGAGTTACTCGAAGCAATTGAACTCGACGAAAGCTATATCGACCGCCTGCCATCGGAAATGTCTGGCGGTCAGAAACAACGGATTTCAATTGCTCGTGCATTAGCTGCGAACCCTGAAATTATCATTTGTGATGAAGTAACATCAGCGCTCGATCAAATCGTGCAAGAAGAAATTCTGTCGCTTTTGATGAAGCTGCAACGCGATACCAATGTATCTTACCTCTTCATCACTCATGACATCGCAACTGTCCGCGCTATCTCGGACGAAATTGTCGTAATGCATCGGGGCAAGGTTGTGCAGCAGGGACCAAAGTCACAAGTGCTGAACCCGCCGTTCCCTGCATACACGGAATTGCTGCTCTCATCAGTCCCTGACATGGACCCAGATTGGCTCACCAATCTCTTAGCCAAGCGCAAAGCAACCGCTTAAAGCCTCGCCCCGTATTGATGAGCATGACAACACCTTCAATTATGTGGTTCCGCCAAGATTTGCGGCTTGCCGATCACGCCGCCCTCAGTGCCGCTGCCGCAGCTGGTCCGATCATTCCACTTTTTATCTTAGATGAAGAGAGTGCTGATATCCGACCATGGGGAGGGGCTAGCAAATGGTGGTTGCACCAAAGTTTGAAGAAGCTAAGCAAAAACATCCCGCTGATTTTCAAGCGCGGAGCTGCGGACCGCGTTATTGCAAGCGTGATTGCCGAAACTGGCGCAACAGCAGTTTATTTCTCGCGCGACTATGCCCCGTGGTCGGCTGCAATTGAAGCCCGCGTGAAAGTGGCATCAGAAGCGGCGGGAGCGACTTGCCATCGCTACGGTGGCTTCTTGCTGCATGAGCCAGAGACAATCCGCAATTTATCGAACTTGCCCTACAAAGTTTATACGCCTTTCTCCCGCGCCTGTTTTGCAATTGGTGAGCCACGCGCCACAAAGCCCCCACCGAAAATGGAGATTTGGTCTGGCCATGTTGCTTCCGATGATTTGAATGACTGGAAGCTCCAACCCACAACACCAAACTGGGCAGTCAACTTCGCGCAATATTGGCAACCCGGTGAAGAAGGCGCGCGGCAACGCCTTACCGATTTTATCGCAGATGGTCTAGACGCTTATGCCGATGGCCGCGATCGTACCGATCAGCCAAACACTTCAAGACTGTCGGCGCATTTGCATTGGGGCGAAATAAGTCCCATTCAATGCTGGCATGCCATTCGTCAAGCGATGGCCGAGGCGGGAGGCTCCCTTGATCGCAGTGGTGAAAAATTTCTCAAGGAAGTTTTGTGGCGCGAGTTTTCTTACCATCTGTTGCATCATTGGCCAAAACTAGGCTCAGAACCCTTCAAACCAGAATACGCCGATTTTCCTTGGGCTGACGACCCCGAGGGCTTGGCTGCTTGGCAAAATGGCCAGACTGGCTATCCGATTGTGGACGCTGGCCTTCGTGAACTCTGGGCCACCGGCACCATGCATAACCGCGTCCGCATGATAGCAGCGTCTTTTCTCATCAAAGATTTGCTGGTACCTTGGCAAAAAGGCGAGGCATGGTTCTGGGATACACTACTTGATGCTGATGTGGCGAGCAACGCTGCGAGCTGGCAATGGGTGGCCGGATGCGGGGCTGACGCAGCACCCTATTTCCGGATTTTTAATCCCGTACTCCAAGGCGAAAAATTCGATCCCGATGGCGTCTATGTTAGGCGCTGGGTTCCCGAATTGCGCGATCTCCCAAACGACGTTATCCACCATCCATGGGACGCAAACTTTCTACCAAAGAATTATCCCGCTCGCATCGTCGATCATAGTTTTGCCAGAGACCGTGCCTTAGCTGCCCTCAAACATGTCAAAGGACTTTCCTTCATATGAAGATCATCGCAATTTCGGGTTCCCTCCGCAAAGCCTCGCTGAACACGGCGCTGCTTCACGCCTTACCGAAACTTGCCCCACAGGGCATGTCGATTGAAATTGTAACTTTGCATGGCATTCCGGTCTATGACGGCGACGACGAAGCAACATCCGGCAAGCCAACAAAAATTCTCGAACTCGATCAAAAAATCAGAGCAGCCCAAGGCGTTATCATCGCCACGCCAGAATATAATTTCTCCATTCCCGGCGGCTTGAAAAATGCATCCGACTGGCTTTCGCGCGGCGGCTCCCCATTCCAGTGGAAACCGGTGGGTATTCTAGGCGCTGCCGATGGCCCCCTCGGAACTGGCCGCGCCCAATATCATTTGCGCCAAAATCTCCAAGCCCTCGAAGCCATCACCATGCCAAAGCCAGAAATCTTCATCGGCAATGCGTCCACTAAATTTGACGCCCATGGAAACTTGAATGATGAAAACACTAAGGCGCATCTCGTAAAGTGGCTGGAAAAATTTTCCATCTGGGTTGCTAAGCTGAAATAATATCAGCCCGCGCATTTTTAAACTCAGATTATCGGGATCTAGGTGCGAGTCAGTGATATCGCCTAAATACTGATCAATAGCCTCAAAATTTAAATCGACATTTTATATTGATAACGATATAATCAATGAATGAAACCTGTTGCATTTATAGGCACATCTCTAAATGCAATGCGCGATCTCCCGCCTGATGCGCGGCAGGAGGCAGGGTTTCAGTTGGACCGAGTCCAGCGTGGTCTTGAGCCTGATGATTGGAAACCAATGACAACAATCGGCCCCGGTGTTCGAGAGATCAGGATTCGAGAAGCATCAGGGGCTTTTAGAATTATCTATGTTACAAAGATTGGGGCTAGCGTGTTTGTACTGCACGTCTTTCAGAAAAAGACCGAAGCAACGTCCAAGCGCGATATTGATTTGGCAACAAAGCGATTCAAGGAATTATTGAAAGGGAGCAATGCATCATGAAAATTCAAAAATTTGAAAGTGTGTGGGATGCGATTGAAGATACGCCAGCCCTAGCCGCCAGCATGAAGGCCCGGGCGGATGTGATGATTGCAATTCAAAAAGTGGTTGATAGTTGGAAGTTGACTCAATCCGACGCCGCCAAGAAATTATCAATCACGCAGCCACGCTTGAATGACCTACTACGCGGACGCATTCAAAAATTCAGCCTTGAAGCACTTATGGATTTGGCTAACGCTGCGGGATTGACCGTGAAGGTCAATGTCAAAAAGCTGGCAGCTTGAATGCGTTCAATTGAAACGATGTAGACCAATTTTGGTTCGCAAAAAATGTACATCTTTGAAACAGATCACTCGAGAGTAAATACAGCATTGCCTAACATTATTGACACCGTGAAACCTTACATTTTGAAGAATTTGGCTTACGATAAATCGGATTGCTGTGTTGCCACGGCGCTAGAGTTTAAGTCGGCGAAAGACCTACTTTTCATATTTTTGAATTGGAAATCTCGGTTTGTGCCTGTGCAATCACGATCAGTTTTTGAATCCATTGCATTTTGCAACAATCCAGTCCGGAAAGTTAAGCTCTTAGAAATTGAGAGAATAATTTCTGAGATTAAGACCGGCGAAGACCTCACGCCGCGTTTGAGTGACGGAATCAAGGTTGGTTTTGTGGTTCCTAACCCCAAAAAATCCCTCAGCACAACCAATCGGCCTGATCTCGATTTGCTGTTGAATGATCGGGGCATCTATCATTTGCACATTGCATTGCCAGCAGCAAATGGGACAGTTGAACGCGGTAGTGAAATTATATTTGTTATTTTTAAGGGTAACAAAGCATACCTCATCGACATCTACCCGCATGGAAAGTGGTGTGCTCGCGACATTGTCGAAACTATTGTCCAAGCATGGCCAGATGAAAAATTAGTTCACGATTTAGTAGGACTAGAGGCGTCGGCTAACAGTCAAACATGGACTGATGAAGAACTTCAACGCCAAAGAAATGCAGGAATCGCTACTTGGGAAGAATATGACGGTAAGATCTATATTGGTCGTGGTGGATCAATTTCCAATGCAGGCATTTCAAACAGTGTGAACCGTGCAGTAGAAAATACTTACAGAAAACTTCAAAACTTTGAAGCAGATCTGACTGCTAACCCTGCAAGAATTGAATCTAGTTTAAGAGAAAACGGCTACCAATTGTCGAGTAAACCGATTTTTGAATACAGTTATCTTGAAAAGGGAATCGACGAAGTATGGATCGTTGAAAAGACGACAGGAGCAAACATACACTTGGCTTAAGCGCCGCCAATCAATCGTTGGTAAGTTCAGGCTGAAATAGAAATCGATCCAGCCATCCGAATATTCCGAATGCTCTCCCCATAATCCGCAGCTTTAAACACCGCTGATCCCGCCACTAAAACATTGGCACCCGCTTTCACCACTTGGTCTGCATTTGCAGCAGTCACACCACCATCCACTTCGAGATCGATATTCCGTCCACGGATCATTTCACGAACTTGCGCAATTTTTGGCAGCATGGCGGGGATGAAAGCTTGCCCGCCAAAACCGGGGTTGACCGTCATCACGAGAACCAGATCAACCCGGTCCAAAATATGCGCGATGACTGAAGCTGGCGTTCCCGGATTAAGGGCGACACCTGCTCGTTTTCCTAAGCTCCGAATGGCTTGCAAACTGCGATCCAAATGCGGACCAGCTTCGGCATGAACCGTGATAAGATCCGCTCCAGCATTCGCAAATTGTTCGAGGTAAGCATCGACAGGTGCAATCATCAAATGCACGTCAAAGATCTTTTTTGTGACGGGCCGGATCGAAGCCATCACCGGCGCACCAAATGTAATGTTCGGCACAAAATGCCCATCCATCACATCAATATGGATCCAATCGGCCCCACCTCGATCAATGGCGCGGACTTCATCGCCGAGCTTAGAAAAGTCAGCGGCGAGAATGGATGGTGCAATTAATAAGGGGCGCATTTTCATGCACCCCTTGTAATCGGAAAAATTACTGAGGTGAAGGGATTAAAGCAGCTTGCCCATAACAACAGCAGTGTCGCTCATGCGGTTGGAGAAGCCCCATTCATTGTCGTACCACGTCAAGATCCGAACCAATGTGCCTTCGACAACTTTGGTTTGATCCATGTGGAAAGTTGAAGAATGTGGATCATGGTTGAAGTCGATCGAGACGTTTGGTGCTAATGTGTAGCCCAAAATGCCCTTCAAGTGACCGTCCGCTGCAGCCTTGATGGCGGCATTGATTTCCTCAATAGTGGTGGCGCGTTTGGCCACAAATTTGAAATCGACAACTGAAACATTTGGCACGGGAACCCGGATCGATGTGCCGTCCAAGCGGCCCTTCAATTCAGGAATAACCAAGCCGATAGCCTTGGCAGCGCCCGTTGATGTTGGGATCATGGACATGGCCGCAGCGCGACCGCGATAGAGATCCTTGTGCATCGTATCGAGAGTTGGTTGATCGCCCGTATAGGCGTGGATCGTGGTCATGAAACCATGATCAATGCCAACCGCCTTGTGCAACACGCTGACCACAGGGGCCAAGCAGTTTGTGGTGCATGAAGCATTCGACACAACAATATGGTCAGCTGTCAATTGCTCATGGTTCACACCATAAACCACGGTCATATCTGCGTTGTCGCAAGGAGCCGATACTAAAACGCGCTTTGCGCCAGCGGTCAAATGTGCCGATGCTTTATCCTTTGCGGTGAAAATGCCGGTGCACTCCATAACAATATCAACGCCCAGTTCTTTCCAAGGCAAGTTAGCGGGATCGCGATGCGCGGTAACTTTGAATTTGTCAGTGCCGATGCTGATGCTATCGCCATCCACTGTGACTTCGCGCGGGAAGCGGCCATGCACACTATCAAAGCGCAAGAGATGGGCGTTGGTTTCTACGGGACCTAAATCATTGATGCCGACGATGTCGATATCCTTACGGCCTGATTCATAAATTGCGCGAACGATATTGCGGCCGATACGACCAAATCCATTAACGGCAACGCGTATTTTCTTAGTCATGTTATGCCTCCAAAAGCTGACTGAGTGAATTTCCGAGGCGTGTTATAGTTGATCTTTCGGAATACAAAAGGGCAGATTCCGAAAAATCTGCCGAATTACATCATTTTTTGAGGTGCGCTAATAATTCAGGCGCGAGCGGGGGCAGGAATGAGCTTCAAATTGCGACCAATGTGATAGAATTCGAGTAAAGCCAGTGGCGTGAAGTGCACTAGAGCAGGTCCAATCTCATATTCTAAGAAATACCAATGTGCCACAGTGGCGAAAGCGGCCACATAAACCAGTCGCTGCAGGTTTTTCCAGTGTCGCCCCAATACCCGCATAAACCAATCATTGCTCGTGATCGCAAGCGGCACAAATATCAGTAATGCTAACCATCCCGTCCAAATTTCAAGACGGCTGAACTCGGTAACAACCTTCGCAAAACTATCTTCTTTGAGCAAATAAGTGAGCAAGTGCAAAACGCTATAGCCAAAAGCCGCTACACCAATATGGCGCCGCCGCGCCAATACCCATCGCAAAATCCAAGCCTTCGGGAAAAGCATAACGAGAGGCGTGATCATCATCGCCATGATCATAAACCGTGCCGCAAATTCTCCAGTCTCGCGTAACGGATGCCGGTAATTTCCGCCCAAAATATCTGCAATCGTGGGAATGACGGGAAGTGCAAGAAGGAGCCAAAACAGGTATTGACTGTTCAAAATTCGGGGAAGGGTTTTTGATTGCGAATGTTGCAAGTTAATCTCCGTTGACCTTGCCCCAAACTTCTATCCAGCTTTGAGTTCGCTCCTGCGGTTAATTATGCCCTGTTGGGCTGGTTGTGCAATGGCCTTGGGCGCGTAGAGATC
>JAYUOP010000241.1:0-2610 GCA_043760745.1 Hyphomicrobiales bacterium | reverse complement strand
CGTTAGCGGTCGAGTACTTGTCAAAGCATGTGCCGGGCATTCGCGATCTCAAATATTTCCACCATATGCAAACCACGTTGTTTGGCGCACCCGTCATGATATCGCGCACTGGCTATACAGGCGAGCGCGGCTATGAGCTTTTTGTGCGTGGCCAAGACGCTGGCATGGTGTGGGATCGTATCTTAGCCGAAGGTAAAGACATAGGAATTGTCCCTGTGTGCTTCAGTGTTTTGGATATGTTGCGGGTGGAAAGTTATCTCCTGTTTTACCCTTATGATAATTCGCAAATGTATCCGTTCCCTGATCAGCAACCCGGCGATAGCTTGTGGGAGCTTGGACTTGATTTTACAGTCAGCCCGAACAAGGTTGGTTTCCGCGGTGCAGAAGAACATCGCCGCTTGAAGGGCAAAGAGCGCTTTAAGATTTTTGGTTTGCTGATTGATGCAGATCAACCTGCTGATCTTGGCGATGAGGTCTATGCTGGCGATAAGCGCGTCGGCGTGATCACCTGTCCATGCTATTCTAAACTAACCAAGCGCAGCATGGCGATTATGCGGGTCGATGTGGACTGCGCCAAGCAAGGTGTGAAGCTAGAAGTGCGCGGTAAGAGTTTGAAGGCCAAAGCGATAGCGCATACAATTACGTTTGATGATCCCGAAAAGAAAAAGCGGAACGCGGTTGGGTGAATGATGATTGCTCAAAACTTCACCATTCACCCTTCTCCCGTCGAGGGAAGGGTGAATGTTTTCAAACTGGTCTCCGCTCAATGCTAGTTCAAGGCATCAAAAGTCGTCCAGTTTATACGGGGCTTGATATTGATCAACATGCGCAACGGCATCTTTTTGTTCTTGACGGCGAAGGGATTTCTGCGTTGCTTGATCAGGTAACGGCGGCAGGTGCGGGTTTTCTCAAAACATCAGATGTATTGATAGTTGGGGACAGTGCTAAATTGCGGAGTCTTAAACCGCATGATGTGTGGGGAGCACCGACCAATCCAGTTCTGCTCAACCGTTTGGACACACAATTGACCAATACTAAAATTGGTACAAGACTTTATCTCAGCGGCACAGAAGGTTTCATTGGGCAAGCTATGGCTGTAGCTTTGCGGCATGGTATTGATTTCAACTCCATCCGCACTGAGCACCGAGGTTCACTAGCGCGCCGCGTGCAATGCGTTCATTGCAAGGGCATCACAGAGGACGTTAAAACCAGTCCGGTGATCTGCACGCATTGTGGCGTCTCGCTTTTGGTGCGGGATCATTATTCGCGGCGGTTAGCGGCGTTTCAAGGCGTGTGTATTGTTGCCGAAGTGCCGGGAACTGCCCCTGCCCCGGTGGTGATGTTTCCATGAGTATCAATACCGACATGGCGGTTCGGGTGATCGCAATTACGCAAGTTGCAAAAGCCATTAAACGCTTTCGGTTTGAGCGGGTTGATGGTCAATCGATGCCAGTGTTTTCTGGTGGGGCGCATGTTGTGGTTGCGATGCGCGATGGGGAATTGCTACGGAGGAATCCCTATTCCTTAATGTCTTCGCCGTCCGATCAATCGGGTTATGAGATCAGCGTTTTGCGGGTCGAACAATCGCGCGGTGGTTCAGTTTGCCTTCATGACAAAGTGAAAATCGGCGATGAACTTTCAGTCACCCAGCCCATCAATTTGTTTCCATTTGATGCGCGCGGCGCCAAGCATTTGCTGATCGCAGGCGGCATTGGCATTACTCCATTTATGGCGATGATGGATCAAATGCAACGTGATGGGACGGCGTTTGAATTGCATTATGCAATGCGTGATCCGGAGCACGGCGCTTATGGCCGTGACTTAATCGCGCGCTATGGTGCAAGCCGTGTGAAAACGTATTACGATGTCGAGAAGAATTTTATTCCGCTTGATCGCTTGCTGGTTAATCAACCTCTCGGAACGCATCTCTATGTGTGTGGGCCCTCTGGCATGATTGATGGCGTTCTAAATAAAGCGCGGGCCCTTGGCTGGCCAGCACAGAATTTGCACTCAGAACGTTTCTTGGCACCGCCACCCGGCGAAGTATTTAAAGTGCATTTGCAGCGTTCACAAAAAACCATAATGGTCGGCACGCACCAAAGTATACTTGAGGCTGTTGAAGCAGCTGGTATCGATGCCCCGTTTTTATGCCGTGGCGGCGCATGTGGGCAGTGCGAAACCAATGTGATCGCTTGTAACGGAACACTTACACATAATGATATTTTTCTTGAGCACGAAGACAAAGCTTCAGGCAAAAAAATTATGATTTGTGTTTCGCGGATAAATGGGAGTGAGATCACACTTGATCTCTAGGAGTATTTTTTCATGAATATTGTTTTTAAAAAAGAAACCTTCCGGGACGACTTCACATTCGCTAATAGCCCTGCGAACATTAAGCATTTTCCATTTCCGTTTCACGAAGACAAATATATGTATTCCGTCAATATGGAGCCGCATATTGTCTCTGGTCCAGAAGGCTGCGCTTTTGAAACCTTGATAGATGTTGATGAACATTATGTGTCCGAGATGCATGACCGCGCACTCGTTCTGAAAGAAGATCCATTACGTTGCCAAGCGCTGCCCCACATGATGGCGGCGCAATGGGACACG